>JAZKFK010000044.1:0-4740 GCA_040386475.1 Pseudomonadota bacterium
CGCGACCGGTACTATGACAGTCCGCAAGCCAATTACCGCTATTCGGATGGCTACATCTACGAGGTCGATCCGCAGACGCAGTTGATCGCCTCGGTCATCGAATTGCTGGCATCATGAACAGGACAAACTCCATGACCCGTTCCAGGCTGCTGCTCGCCTTGTCGGTTCCGGCGCTGTTGCTGGTTGCCGCCTGCGATTCCGAAACCGCGACTGACGGAGCGGGCGAGGTGGAGCTTGGCGCCACCGTCGCCACGCTGCTGCAAGGCGAGGACGAACTGTCGACGACGCAAGGCCTGATCCAGAACACCGGCCTTGCCCCGGTACTCGACGCCGCGCCCAGCTACACCCTGCTTGCCCCGACCAATGCCGCTTTCGAAGCGCTCGATGCGCCAGTGGATGAAGGCGCCGATGGCAAGGCGGCAGCGGCGGCGATCATGCGCGCGCACCTGCTGCCGGGCTATGTCACGCTGGCCGATATCGAAGCGGCGATTGATGCCAGCGACGGTGACAGCGTGACAATGCAGACCATGGCCGAAACGCCGGTAACCTTCACCCGCGATGGCGACAGCGTGAAAGTAACCTCGGCCGACGGTGCCAGCGCCACGCTGGCGGGCGCCGGGGTGAGCGGCGGCAACGGCGTGATCCTGCCAATCGGCGGAGTGCTCAAAACCCTCTAGGGCCTTGTTCGTCTGACCCTGCGGAAATCAACATCCCCGTCCGTGTCGCCACGGACGGGGATTTTCGTTGTTCAATCCATGCCTGAAAGCCGGTGCGGGCCGCCTCAGTAATCGCGGCTGAACACTGCTTCCACCCGTCCGCGTCCGACCGTGCTGATCGAGCCGAGCAGCGACAGCCAGCTGGTTACGCGGAATTCCAGTTCGGTGGCATTATAGCCCTGCCCGTCGGTCACGATTTCCACGTAGAACTTGCGCGTCACGTTCTTGCCCAGGGCCACCGCCGTGCCACGGTCAAGCGCACGGTCAGCCGGCAGAATGCGCAGCCGGTCGAGCCCGATGGCGGTGCGCAGGCGGTTGATCGGATCCATCCCGCCGCCACCGCGCAAGCTGCTCAGCGCCGCGCCCAGTTGCAGCGCATCGGTGGGTGATATCTCGGTTATCGAGCCGCCGAACAGCAGCCGCGCCAGCAGCTCTTCCTCGGGCAGCGCGGGCGTGGAGGAGAAGGCGATATCCGCCTGGCTGGCCGTACCGCGCACGGTCACGTCCACGGCCACGCCGCTTTCGTCGCTCTCGGCCAGGATATCCAGTCGCGGATCGGGCGGCACAGTCTCATCGAAAGTGATGATCCCGCGGGTGATCTCGAACCGTGATCCGGCGAAAGTGTAGAACCCCTGACGCTGGACGATCCGCACCGTGCCACCAATGCGCGGATCGGCAGTAGTGCCGCGCAGGCGCACCGCTCCGCCCCATTCGCTGTCGAGGCCCATGCCATCCACCTCGATCCCGCGCACCGCGCTGGCATCGATCAGGTAGCGCCACGGCTGGGCGGCTCTCATCGGCGGCGCGCGGTCAAGCGGGCGGTTGACCTCGGTAATGGCAATATCGGGCAGGTCGACCACTTCGGCCGCGCGGCCCAGCCGCCATTCGGCGCGGCGCACGGCCAGGCGCCCGGCAATGGTGCCACCAAGCCCATTGGACACAATCCGCAGCGGTCCGGTGACCGTGGCGCCCATGCCGGGCAGTTGCAGGATGCGGGCGTTGTCTGCCGCCAGGCGGATATCGATGCTGGGACCGCGCTCACGCGTCATGCCAGACAAGTCGATCACGCCGCTGCCGCTTACTCGCCCGCCGTTGGGCGAAGTGCCGGCAAAGCGGGTCAGTTGCAGGCGGCTGTCACGGAACGCACCGCGCGCTGAAACGCCCGCAATATTGCTGCCGGTCAGCTGGCTTTGCACCCGCAAGTCATCGCCCGCCAGCGATCCGGTGATGCTGGGCTGGCCCAGCGAGCCACGCAGCCGCGCGCTGACCTTCAGCGCGCCGGAAATGTCGATCAGGTCGATGGCCGCCAGCCGCCACAGTGATTCCGCCGGACCATCGTACGTCAGCGTGCCAGCCAGGTTACCGCGATAGAGCCGCTCGGCCAGCGCGCCGCCTTGCGGCATGTCGCTGACCCGCGCATCCAGCCGTCCGCCGCCAGTTGCCGCGCCGCCGCGCATCACCGCGCGCGCTTGCAGGCTGTCGGGCGTCAGGCGGATCACCGCCGCCAGATCGAGCGGGCGCGAGGACAGCACCAGGCCCGAGCGCGTAAGGCCGTCAACCAGCACGCGTGCCTCGCCGGTCGGCACGCCAGTGGCCGTGGTTGTCAGGTCGATCACGCCGGAAACGCGGCCACCCAGACCAAGTTCGTTGCCCACCGCGTCGATCACACTTAGCGGCATCTGGGACAGGGCCAGACGGCCCGTGACCGGGGCTTCACCGCCAAAGCGTCCTTCGGCCACCAGGAAGCCGCCCGCATAGCTGATCTGCGAGCGTTCCAGCTCCCATCCGCCGCCTTCACGCGCCACAAGCACTGCCCGGCGCGGCATGGTAATCTTCTCACCCGCCAAGGTACCGCGCGCCGCCACGGCCACGCGGCGGGCATTGACATCGGCGTTGAGCAGCAGATCGAACCGGCTGCCGCGGCGCCCGGCCAGCGCCGCATCGATATGGCCTTCGCCGCCAACCACTTGTGCATTGGCCGCCAGCCGTCCCACGAACAGGTTGCCATAACCGATGCCCTGCGCGGCCAGAGTGCCTTCCAGCTGGGTATTCTCGCCCGCGATAAAGCCGCGCATATCGACATCGGCGCTGGCGATGGTGAGCGGCGTAGTCCCGCCAAAGCGGGCATCGCGCGCGGTAAGTACGGCATCGAAGCCTTGCCCTTCGGGCCGGGCAGCCAAGCCCACGCGGCCCTCGATCCCGCCGCCGCTGAGCAGCAAGCCGCCCTCCACCCCGCCCGCCACCAGCGCCAGCTGGCCGGTAACCAGCGTGGCGGCCACTTCCAGCCGGTGCAGCGTGATCCGCGTCGGCCCGCCCGCCGGGGCCACCAGATCAAGGTTGCCGGTGAATTGCCCCAGCAGCGATTGGCCTTCGGTTTCGATGGCAAAGCCGTCGCCATTGGGCGCGATGACCAGCGCAACATCGCGCAAGCCCGCTGCGGGGTAAGGATCGGCCAGCAACAGCCGCGCGCGCGGCCCGTCGCCCGCCAGCGTAGCGGTGAAGGTAAAGGGTCCGTAATCGGTTTGCCGCCCGCTGCCGGTCAGCTCGGTCACAGCGCCGCGCACTTCACCGTTCAGCACGGCCTGCAGCCTGGCGGCATCGATGCGCATCTGCTGCACCAGCACCGGGCGGTCCTGCGCCAGCGAGATGCCGCCGACAAAGCGGATCGTCTCACCCGCGAAATTGGCCAGCGTGGCATTGCGGACTTGCGCCACTTGCCCGTCCAGCTGCGCGAGCAACCGCCACGGTCGCCCGCCGCCCAGCGTGGCATCGATCCGTGCAGTGCCGCCAATCACGCCGATATCGGGGAAATTCAGCCCGCGCGCGGTGACCGGGCCGGTCAGCCGGACGGTGCCTTCGGCCAGATTGCCGGTCAGTTCGGGCCGGGCACTCAGGTCAGGAAAGCGCAGGTCGAGCGCGCGCGACGTGAGGCGGCCGGTGGCGGAATCATACAGGATCGCCCCGGTCAGCTTGCCCGCAACCAGCCGCTCGTCAGCAAAGGCGTTGCCGCTGGCGATGCGGGTGACGCTGGCGGTGAGCGGCAGGATGGTACGGCCCTGGCTCATGGTCAGAACCCCGCGCTGGGCGAGGTTGGCCAGCACTACGTTGCCCGCAACCAGGCGGCCCACGGTCAGCTGGTGCGGCACGCGAATGGCCTCGAACGGCCCGTCGAGCTGCGCGGTAAGGCGGGCATCTTCCAGCCGCAGGCCATCGCCCAGCAGCTCGGGATCGGTCAGCAAGGCCACCAGCTGGACATTGCGCCAGGACTTGCCGGACAAGTCCACGCCGCCCTCGCCATCCAGTTCCAGCCCCGCGCCGTCGATGGCGAACGAGCCGTCCACCACCCCGCCGCCCAAGGTGCCATCGGCCGTGAAGCGCACCTCGCGGCCCAGCGCACGGGCGGTCAGGCCGGCGAAATTGTCGCCGGGGAAAGCGGTGCCCGCCAGCCGGTATTGCCCGCTGCGGGCGGTAAGCTGCGCGTTGGCCAGCGGTGCCCCGCCTTGCCGCGCCAGCAAACGTCCCTGCCAGTTGGTCCACCCGCCATCGCCGGTAATGCGCAAGGCCAGGTCTTCGTCCGCCCCCGCCATAGTGGCGAGGAAGCCGCCGGCCGGCGCGTTCCAGTCAAGGTCAAGGTCGAACTTGTCGGCGTCAGGCTCGGCATCAAGCAACAGCGCCAGCCGGTCAGCCCCGCCCAGGTCGCCGCGCGCATTGATCCTGGCGCGGCCCGCACGAATATCGATGCTGGCGCGCAAGCCCACCACGCGCTGCTCACCATCAAGGATGCCGGGTGCCACGGTCAGGTCTTCGATCACGAAGCGGCCGATGCGGATATCGAAATCGGGCAGGATCGGCGCTTCGGGATCGCCCGGCACCAGTCGGGGAACCTTGTACAGCGTGCCGCCCGACAGCACCAGGTGGCGCACGTCCAAACCGCTGAAGAACCACTTCCACGGCCGCCAGCCCAGCTCCACTCGCGGCACTTGCGCAAACAGCGTGCCATCGGCATCGCGCACCTTCACGTCGG
>JAZKFK010000045.1:0-1541 GCA_040386475.1 Pseudomonadota bacterium
CGGGATCGGAAAACTGGTCGTTGAAGAACTGCCGGTCTACCGCCGCGATGCCGTTCCGCTTGGCCACGCCGATGCCAACCATCGCATTGCCGCGACCATCGGCAAAGTTCGAACCCACCAAGGCGGAAAGCTCGTATTGCTGACCGTCCCCTTCCTGGGTGATGCCGTACATGCCGTCTACGGTAACGCCGGTGAAATTGCGCTTCAGCTTGAAGTTGACAACGCCGGATACGGCGTCGGCACCATAGGTGGCGCCAGCACCGCCGGTGATAACCTCGACGCTTTCAATGGCGGCACGGGGAATGGTGTTGATCTCAACCAGCAGCGCGGCGTTGGCGGGCTGGGTCCGGCGACCATCGAGCAGCACCAAAGTGCGGTTGGCCCCAAGGCCACGCAGGTTCACGGTTGCGATGCCAGGGCTGGACGTGGGGTTGGGCTGTACGTCGGTGGCACTGGTCGTCTGGTTCTGACCGGCCACGAACTGCGGCATCCGGTTAAGGCTCTGGTCGAGCGAGACGGCAGAGGAACTGTTGAGGAAATCCTCATTGATGGTCACGATCGGGCTGTCTGAACTGTAATCACGCCGGGCGATGCGCGAACCGGTGACGATGATCAGCGAATCATCTTCCACTTCGTCGAGCGCGATTTCTGCGGTCGCTGGCGCCGATTGGGCCATGGCTGGCGCGGCGAGTGACAGGCAAAGTCCGCTGGTACACACCAGTGCGGCCTTCATTTCAAATGAGATTCCACTTGCCTTCGACATCCGTTTTCTCCCCTAATCCGGCTTTTCTAACGGCTATCCGGGAAGTGATCCCTGGTGCCGCTGCGCCGTTTTTTGCACTGCTTTCTGATTATCGCGCGGGTGCTGCCGCGCAGTTGCCATAGACAGGCAATGCCAGCGCAAGCTTGCTGCGACAGGCTGTATCTGTCCGGCCCCACCAGAACCAGATCGGGAATTTCCCGATCCGACTATTGATACGTACCTAGCTAATGGATGCAAGGCTAATCAGTTAGCGAGGTGCCGGTTTCTGCGCATGTTGCAGGCCGTTTGCGGCTGACTGCCGTCTCCGTAATTGCCGCGGCATCCCGCCGACAGCAGGTCTCGGCGCCCACGAAGCCTGCCAGACCAGCAGGCCGGGAACTTTATGCTTCACGCACCGGATTTGTCGGCTTAGTGCCATGCCTGAGGTTGCGAACGAAATTCCTATAGTCAGGAAGCCAATGAACTCGACCGTCGGGGATGATCACACTGCAAGAAGTCAGCGGAAGAAGGGCAGCTTCGACGTCTATGCCGAAGGCGGCACGTCAGCCGAAATCCTGCTTACTCTGCAATTGGTGCTGGTTACCCGACGCTGGCGCTCGCTGTTGGACGACAAGCTCCGCCCAATCAGGCAAAGTTCCGCCCGAATGGAAGCCATGTCGGCCATATTCAATTCGCGTGAATTGCCCGCCCAGGTTGATATCGCCCGGCGGCTGCGCATCGAAGGGCCCACGCTGACGCGGATGCTGGCCCGGCTGGAAACCGAAGGACTGGTCGAGCG
>JAZKFK010000046.1:0-4375 GCA_040386475.1 Pseudomonadota bacterium
CTCTTGCGGGCCAGCAGCAGCATCCAGCTGCGCGTGCGGTCAAGCTCGTCCAGCGTCCGCTTCAGCAGCTTGTGCTCCAGCGCCGGATGCTCGTGCGCGAACCGGTCAAAATCGGACCGGGCGAACACGCACACCTTGGAATCTGTCAGCGCGGTAACCGAATGGTTGGTGGTGGCGCCAAAGGGCCGCCCGATGAAGTCTGACGGATAGACCACGCCGACAATCTGCTCGCGCCCGTCCTCGGTGGAATTGGTCAGCTTCAGAATGCCGTCGATGACATTGGCCACCAGCGTGGAATCATCGCCTTCCCAGATCAGCGGCTCGCCCGCCGCCAGTATCTTGCGGCGACCGATGCCGTTAAGGGCATTGACCTCATCGGTATCCAGCGCCGCACAGATCGCGCGGTTGCGCACTACACAGGTGTCGCATTGGCTCATAAAGCAAGGGCTTATCACGCGCAGGAGAAGCGGGCAATCGTCATGGCCTGATTGTGGTCGGCCTGATTGCCGGGGATCTGATTGTAATGGGATGGTAGCGGAGGAGGGACTCGAACCCCCGACACGCGGATTATGATTCCGCTGCTCTAACCGGCTGAGCTACTCCGCCATCCAGGCTTGGCGCGGGGCCAATGGCCCCGGCAAGGCGCGCCATGTACGGCGGCCACCGGCAGGGGTCAACCGGGAAAGTTACCGTCCGGCACCGGTCGTGTTCATGGCCCGGTTCATGCGCTGGATCTTGTCGACAAGACCGATATTGAGGCGGTGATCGAAGGCCCGCGCCAGTTCGGGCATGGCATCCATCAAACGCAGCAGGCCGGCGCGATCGAACACGGCGATGCGCGCTGGCAGCGAGACCTTTACCGTGGCCGATGCCCCCTCGCCCGTAACCAGGCTCATTTCGCCCAGGAAATCATCCGGGCCGCAAGAGCTGACCGGCAGCCCTTCGTGCTCGATCTCCATCTGGCCGGTGGCGACATAGATCAGCGGCGGCGCTTTCTGCCCCTGCCGCATCAGCACTTCGCCGGTATCGGCATCGCGCCAGGTGATCACCTCGCGCAGGCGGCGCTGTTTGGCGGGCTCCTCGATGGCGAGCACTTCGGCGATAAGGGCGCGTTCTTCCGCGGTCATCGCACCTTGATGGAGGCGGTGGGACAGCCGCGCAAACTGCACGAGATTGACCACCGCCAAAGCGATCAAGACCAAGTGGACAATGTGGAATTGAGGAAGCCACGCGCCAAGGAAAATGCAGGCAAAACCGAAACTCGCGAGCAAGTGCAGCCATCTGCGGCCAGGAACCATGAAGGCAACCAGCAGGAACAGGGCACCGGCCCCGGCGAGGAGCGCCGCCAAAGACAGTTCCGGCATCAATCGCCCCCTTATCCCCTGAACCGCCACCGCCCCAGCAGTTCCCACGGCCCGCCCAGATAAGCATGAACCTCCAGCCCGCGGAAAGCGAAATCGGCCTGGGTGACAATCGGCGCCAGTTCCTGCTGCAAGGCGATCGCCTCGGCCAGCGTCACCTTGTTCTGCACGGTGATGTGCAGGCGCGGGCGGTGGCTGTCCTGCCCGGTCAGCAGGCCCTTGAAGTGATCGGCGATCTCGTCACGCAGGTCCATCAGCGCCGGGCTTGACAGCTTGAGCGCCGTCCCCCGCCCCAGACTGGTCACCCCTTCCAGCCGCGCGGGCACAGGCGCCTGCCTGGCCAGCCGGGCCAGCAGGTCGCGCAGCTCGTCCTCCATGAACGGCGGCAGCGCGTGGAACAGCGTGACGTGGGCTTTCAGGTAATTCCGCTCGGGCGGGAAATGCTCGGTGCGCAGCTGGGTGGCCCAGCTGTAAAGGTCCGGCGGCAGTTCCGCCGTCACGATCAGCGGGTGGCCGGGCCTCTCGCTCACATTTCGCCGCGCTGGCGGCGCAGGGCATACCAGCGCTCGACATTGGCCTGGTGCTCGGCTCCGGTGCGCGCGAAGGCATGGCCGCCGCTACCATCGGCCACCATGAACAGCGCATCGGTGGTATCGGGATTGAGCACGGCAGCGATGGATTCGCGACCCGGATTGGTGATCGGCCCGTCGGGCAGGCCATCCATCGAATAGGTGTTGTAGCCGTTGACCGCGCGGATTTCGGACTGGCGAATCCGGCGGCCCAGCGGCTTGCCCTTGGTGATCGGGTAGATGATCGTGGGATCTGCCTGCAGCCGCATGCCGATGCGCAGGCGATTGGAATAGAGGCCTGCCACCATCCCGCGTTCACCCGGAACGCCGGTTTCCTTCTCCACGATCGAGGCCAGGATCAGCGCCTCGCGCGGACTGTTTACCACGCTGCGCGGTCCCTTGGTGGGCCACAGTTCGGCCAGCGTCGCAGTCATCGCGGCCTGCATCCGGTCAAGCACTGCCTGGCGGCTTTCCCCGCGTTCGAAATCATAGGTATCGGGCAGGATCGAGCCTTCCGCCGGAATGGCGATCTCGCCGGTCAGGAGCGGTTCGGCCAGCAGCTTTTCATACACCAGGATCGATGGCATCCCCTCGGGCACGGTGATGAACCGGGCCAGCGCTTCGCCGTGCTGGAAAGCATTGAGGATATCCGCCGGACTGGCCCCCGTCGCCAGCAGGAATTCGCCAGCCTTGATCGGGTCGCTCCCGCCAAACACCTTGGCCCGCAGCAGGAAGCTTTCGGCCGAGTCAATGATCCCCTCGTCCTCCAGCTTCTGCGCGGTAGAGGTCAGCGTGGCACCGCTCTCCACGATAAACGCGCTGTCCTCTTCAACGTTGGCAAACGACGAGGAATACCACGACACCGCAAACCACAGCGCGAAAGCGACCAGGGCCGCCAGCGCGACGGCAAAAACCAGGCAACCGCTGCGACGCATGGATCAATCGATCGCCTTGACGATCAGCGAGGCATTGGTGCCGCCAAACCCGAAGCTGTTATTCAGCGCCGCGCGCACGGGGCGCTTGCGGGCCTGCAGCGGCACCAGATCGACGCCCTCGGTGCCTTCATCAGGATTGGTGAGGTTGAGCGTGGGCGGCACGATCTGGTCGCGGATGGCCAGGATGCAGAAGATGGTCTCAACGGCACCTGCGCCACCCAGAAGGTGACCGATGGCGCTTTTGGTGCTGCTCATCGATGCACCGCCCAGATCGTTGCCCAGCACGCGCTTGACCGCCGCCAGTTCGATCGTGTCGGCCATGGTGCTGGTGCCGTGGGCGTTGACATAGTCGATGTCGCCCGCGGTCATCCCGGCCTTCTTCAGCGCCATCAGCATGGCGTTTTCCGCGCCCTTGCCTTCGGGGTGCGGGGCGGTGACGTGATAGGCATCGCCTGACAGGCCATAGCCGACCACTTCGGCGTAGATCTTGGCCCCGCGCGCCTTGGCGTGCTCGTATTCCTCCAGCACCACAACGCCCGCGCCCTCGCCCATCACGAAGCCGTCTCGGTCCTTGTCGTAAGGGCGGCTGGCTTCGGTCGGCCGGTCATTGAAGCTGCAATTCAGCGCGCGCGCCTGGGCAAAGCCAGCGATGCCGATGGGGCAGATGGTCGCTTCCGCGCCGCCCGCCAGCATGATGTCGGCATCGTCATCCTTGATCATGCGCGCGGCATCACCGATGGAGTGCGCGCCGGTGGAGCAGGCAGTGACCACGGCATGGTTCGGCCCCATCAGGCCATACTTGATGCTCACTTGCCCGCTGATCAGATTGATCAGGCGCCCGTGCACGAAGTGCGGCGAAACGCGGCTTGGGCCACGCTCGTGCAGGTTGACCGATTCCAGCTCGATCCCCGGCAAGCCGCCAATGCCCGAACCGATCGAGCAGCCGGCACGCCAGCGGGTCGCCTCGTCCATCTCGGTCAGGCCGGCATCTTCCAGTGCCTGCCCGGCAGCATCGATGCCGAACACGATGAACGGATCGACCTGCCGCTGGACCTTGTGATCCACCCGCAGGTCAGGATCGAAGCCCCAGCGGTGATCCTTGCCCTTCACTTCACCGGCGATGGTGCACTTCTGGTTGCTGGCATCGAAATGGGTAATCGGCCCGATGCCGCTTTCCCCGGCGAGCAGGTTTGCCCACGTGGTTTCCACAGAGCCACCCAAAGGAGTGACCAGCCCAATTCCGGTAACAACCACACGGCGCATAGACATTCTCTCTTACCCAAATTCGCAAGCGGTCCAAAACCGCGAAAGGCCCAGCCATGCATGGCTGAGCCTTCCATCCCCGTCCGCCCATCCTCGACAGTCTGGCGCGGGCGATATGCGAACAGGGTGTCGGGCGCTTAGCCCGCGTTGGCGTCGATATACGTGATCGCATCACCGACGGTGTTGATCTTTTCCGCCGCATCGTCGGGGATTTCAACGCCGAATTCTTCCTCGAACGCCATCACCA
>JAZKFK010000047.1:0-3143 GCA_040386475.1 Pseudomonadota bacterium
GGAAAGCCACGATGCCGCGCACCAGCGAGACAACGACCATCACGGCCAGCGCGATGATGACGATAGTGAGGAACCAGTTCATGATTGCCTATGTAGGAGTGTGCCCAGCACAATTCCACCCGGCATTTGGCCCATGCGCAACTGTGCGGCCAGCGCGGTGCCATCCTCGCCTGCCAGCCGCCGGTCAGCCAGCGAGGGGCTGCCCCGGCGCTTGGCCAGTTTCTGGCCGCTTTCATCCAGCAGCAGCGCATGGTGATGCCAGCGCGGCACCGGCAGGCAGAGCAGGTCCTGCAGCAGCCGGTGGACATGGCTGGCGGCAAACAGGTCTGCCCCGCGGGTGACCAGTGTGACGCCGTCCGCCGCATCGTCCAGCGTTACGGCAAGGTGATACGAGGCGGGCGTGGCGGCATCCTTGCGCACCAGCACCACATCGCCTGCCAGATCGGGCCGGGCCTGCTGTTCGCCTGCCAGATCATCATGCCAGGTGAGCCGGCCGGACAGCGCAAGTGCCTTGCCCACGTCCAGTCGCCAGGCGATCGGCTCACCCGGCGCAGGCGGGTGGATCTTGCAGGTGCCGGGGTAAACCTCCGCCCCGCCAAGGTCTGCCCGGGTACAGCGGCAGGGATAGAGCAGGCCCATCGCCCGCAACCGTTCGGCCGCTTCGGCATAGGCAGCCAGCCGCGTGCTTTGCGCTGGCACTTCGTCCCACGTCAGCCCCAACCAGGCGAGATCGGCGCGAAACTCGTCGGCCAGCGCGGTGCGGCTGCGCTCGCCGTCGATATCCTCGATCCGCAGCAGGAACCGCCCGGCGCTGGCCTGCGCCAGGTCATGCGCCACGATCGCCGAGTAAGCATGCCCCAGGTGCAGCGGGCCGTTGGGGCTGGGAGCGAAGCGGGTTACCACCATTGGTCCAGATAGCTGTGGATTGGGCTTTTGTAACAGTCTTGACGCTGTGGGGTGAGAAATGCTCCACCTTGTAACAAGGAAGCGAGGGCACAAGGCAGGTGTTCAAGGCCGATCTGATCGAACGCGCCAACCATTTCCGCAGCGCCATGGAAGATCCCGCGCGGCGGCTGGAAAGCTGTCCGGCGCTGGTGCTCAACGCCGATTACACGCCGCTATCGTATTACCCGCTCAGCCTGTGGCCGTGGCAAACCGCGATCAAGGCGGTGTTCCTGGAGCGGGTGGACATCGTGGCCAGTTACGAACGCGCGGTGCATTCCCCCTCGCTCGACATGAAGATCCCCAGCGTCATCGCGCTGCGGCAATATGTGAAGCCGTCGGAATTTCCCGCCTTCACCCGCTTCAACCTGTTCCTGCGCGACCGGTTCGCTTGCCAGTATTGCGGCAGCGGAGCGCACCTGACCTTCGACCACGTGATCCCGCGCCGCATGGGTGGCCGGACCAATTGGGAGAACATCGCCACCGCCTGTGCGCCGTGCAACATGAAGAAAGGCGGGCGCACCCCGCGCGCGGCGGGCATGAAGCTGCACGTCCAGCCGATCCGCCCGACCAGCTGGCAATTGCAGCAGCACGGCAAGAGCTTTCCGCCCGGCTACCTGCACGAAACCTGGCGCGACTGGCTGTACTGGGACATCGAGCTGGAGGAATAGTTCCTACTGTTCGATCACCTGCGTTGACGGGTGGTGCTTGTCGAGGTGGCGTTTCACGATCTTCAGGTTGCGGCTGTTCGACCGGTAGAGGAAGTCGAACAGGTCGCCAGCCACCGGCACTGCGCCGATCGCACTGTCGACCGCGACATTGCCCGCCATGCGCCACAGCTTCCACTTTGGCAGGCCCAGGTTGCGCGCTTCCCACACCAGGTAAGCGCCCATCGCCGCCGTCAGCAGGTCACCCGCCATGGGGATCAGCCCGGCAATGGCATCGAGGCCCACGGGACGGTTGATCACCGGGATCACGAACGAGCGTTCGAGCAGCATCTCCAGCGCCTCGATCCGTCGGCGGACGGACAGGGCATCGCTGCCAAGCGGCAAGTCGGCCGCCATCGCCTTGGCGCGCTGGACATGAGGTTGGTCTGACAAGGCCACGGCAGTCACTCCAAAAGCGTCCACAGCGAACGCCGTGTGTTATCTGGGTATGACAGCCATGTCCGGCAAGGGGTGGAAGGCCCACAGGTTGGGGGCGAAGCCATCTACCTCGCCGCGCACCAGCGACCAGCGCAGCGGCGATCCGAACGGGATGTAGATATTGGCCTGGGTCAGCGCGCCTTCCGCCTCGCCCATCAGGCGGGCACGGGTGGGGGTGTCGCGCTCATCCAGCGCGCTGCTGGCCAGCCGATCAGCCGCGGTGCTGCACAGGCCGTCTTCCAGGATGCAGTTGAACTGGTTGAGGAACCAGCGCGGCGAAGGATAGCGCGCCACCTTGTCGACCAGCGCCAGATCGGCCCCGCCCGCGCTGCGGGCCTGCACCAGCGTGATGCCCACTGTGGCCAGCTGGCGCGCCAGCTCGCGCAGCAGCAATTGTTCGCCCGGCGCATCGCCAATGGCCAGCGTCAGCCGCCGCGCCTGACCGTCAAGACCCGCGAGCCGCCCGGCGGCCACGGCGCGCAACTGATCGATTGAGGCCCCATCCCAGCGTTCGGCCACCATGTCGGGATCATCGGGCAAGTCTGGTGCGACGACCCGCGTGGTCGGCACCCAGCCGCCGACGTTGAACGCGGTGGCCAGCGCCGGGCGGTCAATGGACATGGCCAGCGCCTCGCGCAGTTCGGGCGTGGCCAGCGCCCCGCGTGCCCGCTGTACGCGCAGGCCGAACAGCCCGATCGCCGGATCCAGCCGCACCGTGCCGCGCGACAGGGGGCCAAGGTCGGCCAGCGGCAGCTGCCCCAGCCGCCCGCCCAGCACCACGTCAGCCTCACCATCGTCAAACCGGGCGATGGCCGCTTCCGCCGCCAGGCCGGACACGCGAATGTCGCGCACATGGTCGCGCCAGCCTTCCTCATCGGGCAGGCCGCGTTCCGCCGGGGGACGCATGGCCAACAGCACGCCATCGTCACCGCGTTCAAGCACCATCGGCCCGGTCTCGCCTTCGCCGTGCACCAGGCCCAGTTCGGGCTGGGCCAACACTTGCAGCAGATCGGGCATGGGGCTGGCCAGCCGCACTTCGATCACCCGCCCGGCCAT
>JAZKFK010000048.1:0-2782 GCA_040386475.1 Pseudomonadota bacterium
GACCGGAGACGATGGACAAGGGGCCGATGCACATCCGCCTCACCAACCCCAAGGCGTCCGCCCACATCGCCCGCTATCCGCAGGTTGGCGCGGGCGAAGCCTATATGTGGGGCTGGCTGGAAGTCGACCCGCCGTATGACATCCGCGACATGGTGCTGTTCGTCACTATGAACGCCAAGGGCCGCAAGTCTGCCAGCCTCAAGCCCAAGGGGCCGTTCCGCAAGGCCGTGCAACGCTCGCTGGCACGGATCGATTCCATCAACCTCAAGGGCAAGGCGCGCAAGAACGCCGAACACACCTATAACCTCACGCGGCGCCTGTACGAGCTGTTCCTGGACGAGGACCGGCAATACACAATGGCCTATTACCGCGAAGCGGACCCCAGCAAGACCAGCCTGGAAAAAGCCCAGCTGGACAAGCAGGCCCACATCGCCGCCAAGCTGTACATGCAGAAGGCGCGCGAGATGGACCGGCCGCTGAAGGTGCTGGATATCGGCTGCGGCTGGGGCGGCCTGGCCCTGTACCTCCACAAGCATTACGGTTGCGAAGTGCTGGGCGTGGCCCTGGCACCCGATCAGATCGCCTTCTGCAAGGAACGCGCGAAATCCGCCGGGGTGGATGATAAGGTCAAGTTCGCCCTGATGGATTATCGCGATGTGGAAGGCGCGTTTGACCGGATCAGTTCGGTCGGCCTGCTGGAGCATGTCGGCACGCCGCATTACCCGCATTTCTACGAACACACGTACAAGCTGCTGGCGAAAGACGGGGTGATGTTCAGCCACTGTTGCGGCCGCGCAAACGGCCCCGGCTTTACCGATGCATGGACGCGCAAGTACATCTTCCCCGGCGGCTACATTCCCGCCTTGTCCGAGATGGTCGTCCAGTCCGAAAAGCACGGCTTCCAGATCATGGACGTGGAGGCCATGCGCTTCCACTACAGCTATACGCTGGAGGAATGGTACAACCGCACGGTGATGCACAAGGACGAGATCGTCGAGATGTACGACGAGCAGTTCTACCGCATGTGGCTGTTCTACCTCGCGGGTGCCGAACAGAGCTTCCGCCATGGCAACCTGGTCAACTGGCAGATCCAGTACGTGAAGCAGCGTGACGCGATCCCGATGACTGGCGAATACGTCTACGAGGAAAGCGCCCGCCTGCGCGCACTGGATGTGGTGCCGCAGTGGCACCTGGATCCGGCGCTGAAGGTGGCGGCAGAGTGAGGCGCCGGGGAAGCGTTGCCGCCAGCCTGGCGCTCCTCCTCGCTTCCCCGGCCCTCGCCCAGCAAGCACCGCCGCCCGGCGTAACCCCGCCGCAGTTGCAGGACAGCTATCAGTTCGACACCGCCGAACAGCACGGCGTGGCGGTGACCGTGGTGGCGCGTGGGTTCGCCCGCAGCTTTGCCCTCGCTTTCCTGCCTTCCGGCGACCTGCTGGTGGCAGAGCGTGGCGGCAACTTGCGGCTGGTGCGGGGCGCCACCGGCTCAGCGCCAGTGCTGGAAGCCGAGCCGGTGGCCGGAATGCCCTTGCCCAGCGCCACCAATCGCAGTTTCGGGTTGAACGATGTATCGGTGGATCCCGCCTTCGCCACCACGGGCCTTGTTTACTGGACGTGGAACACGGTGGTGCCCAACGCCGCCGATCCCACCCAGCCGCCCGAGCAAGGACGCTTCACCATCATGCGCGGACGGCTATCCGGCATGGCGCTGTCACAGGTAGAGACCGTCTTCACCGCCGAACAACCCGGCTATCCCGGCGGCGCGCGGGTCGATCTGGACGAAGCCGGTCACTTGTGGGCCACCACCGCCGGACCTTTCGGACCCGAGGCGCAGGACCTCGCCAGCCCCTACGGCAAGGTGCTCCGGCTCAACGCCGATGGCTCGGCGCCCGCTGGCAACCCCTTTTCCGGCCGCGCCGGTGTGAACCCTGCGATCTGGTCCTATGGCCACCGCGACCAGCATGCCCTCGCTCTGCTGCCCACAGGCGAAGTGTTGACCGCCGAACATGGCCCCAACGGCGGAGACGAGCTTAACCTGATCGCCGCCGGCGCCAACTATGGCTGGCCCATCGCCACGCTGGGCCGCAACTACGATGGCAGCGACATGCCTGCACCGATGCAGGCCGATGGGGTAACCGATCCGCTGGTGGCCTGGCTCCCTTCCATCGCGCCATCCGGCATGATCGTCTATTCCGGCGAGGCTTTCCCGGCGTGGCGCGGCAACGTGATCATCGGCAGCGGTCGGCGGGGCGAGATCGCCAATACCGGCGGGCTGGAGCGCGTGGTGTTCAACCCCCAGTGGGGCGAACTGCGGCGCGAGACGCTGCTCACCCAGCTGCACCAGCGTGTGCGCGATGTGGCGCAAGGGCCGGACGGGCTGATCTACGTGCTGACCGACGGCCCAGACACCGCCGTGCTGCGCCTCAGCCCCGCGCCATTGCCCGCAACCGGCGGCTAATACGCGCGCCGCGTCGCTCCAGGCTTGACGGGCAGTGCGCCAATAGTGCTGAGTATCGCTCATGGATCATCTCTCCCGGATCGGCAGGTGCTGGCTGGCACTGCTGGCAGCCGCCGCCATGGTGCTCTTGGCCAACCCGGCATGGGCGCAAGTCACCCTGCACTTCCACAGCTTCAACGGATCGCTCCCTTTCGGCCGCTTTCCGCATACTTTTGTGGTCTTCGAAGGCACGCTGGACAGCACCGGCCAGCGGATTGAGGAGAACTTCGGCTTTTCGGCCATTTCAGTGATGGAGGCGGCCGGCGGCGGTCCCGCGCGGCACGAGAT
>JAZKFK010000049.1:0-1804 GCA_040386475.1 Pseudomonadota bacterium
TCAGGCTCTGCTGGTACAGCGCGTGGAGCATGGCGTGGCCGGTGCGGTCTGCCGCAGCGGCAGTGCGCTGCACGGGCGGGCCTTCGCCCATGTTCTGCATGTGGCCGCCAAAGGGGCGCTGGTAGATGGTGCCATCGGCATTGCGGCTGAACGGCACGCCAGCGTGCTCCAGCTCGTACACGGCGGCAGGCGCTTCGCGCGCCAGGTATTCGATCGCGTCCTGGTCGCCCAGCCAGTCAGACCCCTTCACGGTGTCGAACATGTGCCAGGTCCAGTGATCGGGCGAATTGTTGCCCAGGCTGGCCGCGATGCCCCCCTGCGCTGCCACGGTGTGGCTGCGGGTGGGAAACACCTTGGAGATGTTGGCCGTCTTCAGGCCCGCTTCGGCTGCGCCCATCGTGGCGCGCAGGCCTGATCCGCCGGCGCCGACAACCACTACGTCATAAGTGTGGTCGATGATCTTGTAAGCTGGCTGCGTGGTCATTGTGCGGCTCCCCCGGGTGCACCAGCGCCGCCCATCATCCCTTGCAGGGTCTGGGTGATCTGTTGCTGCACATCGGCTTGCGTAATGGTGTCCTGCTGCGTGACCAGCTGCGCCACGCTGACCACGCCGAAGGTGGCCCCGACGAAGGTCAGCAGCTTAAGCACCAGCAGCAGGGTGAACTTGTTGCCATCGGTATGGACATAATCCTCGATCAGCACCTGCAGTCCCAGTCGCGCGTGCCAGAAGGTGCTGACCACGAACAGGATCGCCACCACGGCCGGAAACGGCTTGGCGAACCATGCGGACAGCGTTTCATAGCTCATGTCCGGCAAGGCGATGAAGCTTACCGCCAGGAAGATCCCGGCCAGGAAATTGCCCGCGGCGGTAGAGCGTTGCAGCAGCCAGTGGTGCGATCCGTGGCCCGAACTGCCCAGCCCGCGCACTTTGCCGATGGTGGTTCCGTTACCCATGATCCCGTTCCCCCTTACAGTGCCCAGACCGCGGCCCAGAAGCCAACGGTAAGCACCACGGCGCCCGCGATCGTGCCAACCGACCAGCGCCGGTTGACATCCAGATCATAGCCCGCGCCCATATCCATCACGAAATGGCGGATGCCCGAACACATGTGGTTGAAGAAGGCCCACGACAGGCCGATCAGCACCACCATGCCATACCAGCTGTTGGCGTGGCCCATGAAGGTGGCATAGCTTTCCGGCCCGGCAGCCAGCGCGCCCAGCCACCACAGCAGCACCGGCAGCCCGACCAGCGCCATGCCATCGCCGGTGACGCGGTGGAGGATCGAGACCAGCATGTGCGGCCCCCATTTCCAGATGGTGAGATGCGGCGATAAGGGTCTTGTGGCCATGCCCCGGCTCCAATCGAGTCCTTGCGGTATGCGGACCCACTTAGCGATTGCGCCACGTGAGGCAAGCGGACCTTCGTCTGTAGGACATGGGCGGACGGTAATAGCCGCTTGCGCACCCTTTCGCCGCGCGGCCCCGCCAGCTAAGAGCCTGACTTATGACCACGGTTCTCGTCACCGGCTCGTCGCGCGGCATCGGCGCGGCCATCGCCACAGCCTTGCGCACCCGCGGCGCAACAGTGATCGGCCATGCCACCCGCGCGGCAGACCCCGCCATCATTCCTGCCGACTTTGCCGAGCCGATCGCTCCGCAAATGCTATGGAGCGAGGCGCTGGAGCGCAGCGGCGGGCAAATCGATGTGCTGGTCAATAACGCCGGCCTGTTCGAAGCCAATCCGCTGGGCGGATCGGACATCGCGTGGCTGGACGGGTGGGAGGATACCCTGCGCATCAACCTG
>JAZKFK010000050.1:0-3639 GCA_040386475.1 Pseudomonadota bacterium
GTCACCACCATCGCCGCCACGCCCCAGAAGGCCACGCGGATGACCGACGGCCCCAGCGGCGCGCCGCCAGCGCGCGCGCCCAGCGCGCCCAGTACGGCCAGGCAGGCGACCGATACGCCGCCAACCAGCGGCACCAGCATGGCGGCCGGGGCAAACGGCACCACCACCAGCGGTGCGGCGGCGCCGGCGGTAAAGGTAAGCGCCGAAGCGAGCGCGGCCTGCAACGGGCGCGCGGTGGTGATTTCGGAGATGCCCAGTTCGTCGCGGGCGTGCGCCGACAACGCATCGCTGGCGGTCATCTGGCGGGCCACTTCCAGCGCAGTTTCGCGGGAAACGCCGCGTTTCTGATAGATCCCCGCCAGTTCCTCCAGTTCGGATTCCGGCAGTTCGGCCAGTTCGCCCCGCTCTCGCGCCAGGTCGGCCTTCTCGGTATCGGACTGCGAGCTGACCGAGACATATTCGCCCGCCGCCATCGACATCGCGCCGGCAATCAGGGCCGCGACCCCGGCTACCAGCACAGCATTGCGATCGGCCTGGGCAGAGGCCACGCCCACGATCAGGCTGGCGGTGGAAACGATGCCGTCATTGGCGCCCATCACGGCGGCGCGCAGCCAGCCGATGCGCGAGACGGAATGGCTTTCGTCATGGATCTTCAGGCGCGTCATCGGCGTTCTCCCTAAGAGTTCAAGCAGCGGCTTCGGCGGGTTCCTCGCGCCCCTTCACCCGCAAGGCAGCAGCCACTGCCAGGGCCACTACCACACAGGCCAGCGCCGGGATCGCGGCCACGCCCAGAAAGGTGCGCGCGGGCACATCGGCGGCGATCATGGCAGCGCCCAGCGGCGGACCGGCAAAGGCCCCCAGCCGTGCCACCAGCACGCCCATGCCCACTGCGCTGGACAACATGCGCGCGGGAAACAGGTGCGCCGCAAGGCCCGGCAGCACCATGCCGCCCGCGTTGGCACCGCCTACGCCCACCATCAACAGCAAGGTCCAGCGTGCGGGATCGGGCGCGGTAAAGGCGATCACCAGGAAGCTTGCCGCCATGGAGCCGAACATCAGCATCAGCGCCGGACCCTTCTTCCAGTTGTCGATCAGCACACTGAAGCCGATACCGATGGCGAGGCCCGCCAGGTTGGCCACGCCGGTGATCTGAGCGGCGGCATCCATCGACAGTCCGGCTTGCGGCAATACCGTGGGCAGCCACGAATTGAGCAGGTAAAGGTTGCAGGCGTTCAGCCCCAGCATGGTGGCGAATACGGCGAAGGGCAGCAGCCACGGCTTGGCGAACAAGGTCAGCTGCGGCAGCCGGGCACCAGCCGCCCGCGGCTGGCCCGCACTGGCGGGGGCGCCGCCGTCCAGCATCACCAGCAACACCAGCGCCAGCACGATCGCAAAGCCACCGGGGACGTGAAACAGTCCCTGCCAGCCCCACGCCGCGATGATGGTCGGGGCCAGCACCCCGGCGATGAACAGGCCCACCGGGATCCCGGCAGAGACCACCGCCATGATCGTGGCGCGCAGCCGGGCAGGGGCGATCTCGCTGGACAATGCGCTGACGTTGGGCAGGCAGGCCCCCAGGGCAAAGCCGGTCATGAAGCGCCAGAACAGGAAGGCGGTGGTGGTGGTGGCGGTGGAAGTCGCCAGCGTGAATATGCCAGTGGCAAGGCACCCGGCCACGATCAGCGCGCGCCGCCCGAAGCGGTCACCCAGCGGTGCCAGCGTTGCGCCGCCCACGCCCAGGCCCACCAGGATGCCGGTGAACACCCAGCCGAAGCTGGCGGGCGACAGGCCCAGCGCGCCCTCCAGCCGGGGCACGGCAATGCCCATGGCGGCGATGTCGAAGCCTTCCATCACGAAGACCCCGCCCAGCAGGATCAGCGCGATAATGTGCCTTATGGTCATGTTCGCTGCCCTCTCCCTCAGCTTATGGCTACCGCATATCCCACGGTGACGGCATGCGATAGGGCACGGTCAGGAAATCGGCTTCCACCTGCCGGATGGCTCCGTCGACGATCTTGAACGCCTCGGCCAGGTAGTACGAGTGCGGGCGGCGCACCGGGCTGCGGGCGGGGGTGCCATCGGTCAGCGTGTAATCGCCCAGCGCGCCCGAATGGTCGATGAAGCCGTAAGCCAGCACCAAGCCCTGCTCCACGTCTACCAGCGGGAAACGGCGGGCGCGCAGGTCATCGTCATAGCGATACCAGCCGAGCGCGAACTGTTCCTCGCAGCCCAGCCGGGCGATGGGCAGCGGAAAATCGGCGTTGTTGGTGGTCTGCACGCCGTTTTCCACCCGGTTGCAATCAGGGTGGAAGCGGGTGCGGATGGTCCCGTCATTGCGCTCGATGGTCTCGAAATAGCCATTGGCAATCCGCACCAGCTCGTCGCGCGGGGCAGGCTGGACGGGCAGCGCCATCTCTGGCTTGTCGACATAGAACTGCGGGCCGAACGGGAACCCCTCGTCCTTGTTGCGGGCGACGACGGTCTCGACCCCGGTGACCTGTCCGGCGGCGTTCACCTCCAGCCGCACGCAGAATGGATTGAGTGCGTCGGTTTCCTCGATCGCGGTGAACACGGCAACCTGGCCCATTTCCGGATCGGCCATGAACAGGCGGTAGGGATGAAGCGCCGTCACCGTGTTCCAGCACCCGTCACCCACGGTCAGGGCAACGTTGTTCTCGGTGACGAAGGCATCCGGCGCGAACGGCACGGCGGCCAGATCGTGCGCCGCCAGGGCTGCCAGGTACTGCTCGCAGATCGCGTACAACTCTGCTCGGTTTGCCAATGCCCTCTCCCTCTGCTTGACTTGCCGCGCTGCTACATCAAAAGTAACGGTCGTTAAAGTCGCGGCATGAATCGCGGCCAATGATGGGTGCAGGAGAGGGAATGGATCCAGCTGGCAAAGTGGCCGTCGTTACCGGCGGCAATTCGGGCCTTGGCGCGGGCGCGGTGGCGCGCCTGCTGGCCGATGGCGCGACCGTGGTCAGCCTTGACGTGGCGGGCGAGCCGGTGCCCGGCGCGCAGTTCATCCATTGCGACGTGGCCGATCCCGCCAGCGTGAAGGGCGCGGTGCAGCAAGTGATGGGCCGCTGCGGCGCGATCCACATCCTGATCAACAACGCCGGCGTGGGCGGCATCGGCCCGATTGCCACGGCGGATGGTCCGGGTGATCTGGCCGCGTTCCGCCGCATCATCGGTGTCAACCTGCTGGGCGCGGTCACCGCTGCCGCCGAAGTGGCGCACCGCATGATCGGCAATGCGCCGCAAGGCCCCGATGGCGAGCGCGGGGTGATCATCAACACCTGCTCCATCGCCAGCTTCGAAGGGCAGGAAGGCATGGGCGCCTACACCGCGGCCAAGTCGGCCCTGAAGGAACTGACGCTGGTGTGGGCGCGCGATCTGTCGCGCCATGCCATCCGCGTCAACGGCGTTGCTCCCGGCTTCATGGCCACGCCGATGGTGGCCATGCTGCCGCCCGATTTTGTGGCCGAGTTGCTGCGCGATGTGGAATTCCCCAAACGCGCGGGCACGGCTGAGGACTTTGCCGCCGCCGTGGATTTCCTGATCCGCACAGTGCTGGTCAACGGCGAAGTGCTGCGGCTGGATGGCGGTGCCCGCCCGCCCGCGCGCACCCAATGGGCT
>JAZKFK010000051.1:0-5667 GCA_040386475.1 Pseudomonadota bacterium
GCTGGCTGACGAAGCGCTGGATGCGGCGCCGGGCGATCCGGTAATCCTGCGCAAGCTGGGCCGCTTCACCGAAGGCTTTACCGCTTCCGCCTGATCGTCACAGCCTGCTTGGCAGCGGCCCTGCGCCGCTCTAGCAAGGCTCGGTGACCGATCTGTTGCCCATTACCATTCAGGCGCTCGTCTGCCTGCCCCGCGGTTCCGGTGAAGGTGACAGCGTGCGCCGCGTGCTGGGCCGGTGGCTGGGCGAATGGCAAGTGGACCACGCCGCCGAAATGGGCTGCACCGGTCTGTTCATCCTGGGCGGTGGCGGCGGGGAGGAAGCGATCGCCGCACGCCTGGCGGCTGAACGCCAGGGCCTGAAAGTGCGCGAGATCACCACCCCCCACGCGCTGGCGGGAAGCGTTGCGCCGGGCGAGTTGCTGCTGGTGCTGCAACCGCAAGTACTTCCCTCTGCCAGCGATTGGTGGAGCCAGGCGACGCATCAAGGGCTGGTGCTGACCTTTCCTGCAGCTGCGGGAGTGGAGGCAGGGTTCGAGCGGATCGACCTCGCACGTGCTTGGACCGGGGCCTTGCTGATCCCCGACCACGCGGTCCACCGCCTGCTCGAGCTGCCCGAGGATGTGGAGGCGGCGCCCGCCTTGCTGCGCGTGGCCCTTCAGGCCGGCGTGCCCGAATTGCGCATGTCTGATGAAATGCTCGCCAGCGGTGCCTGGCCAGTGCTGGGTCGCGGTGTGCCGGTGGGGTTGCACGAGGAGAAGTGGCTGGCGCAGCGGCTTGCGGTGCCAGTTGTTGGCGGACCAACCCTGACAGGTCGCCTGTGTCGCGCCGCCCTGCGCCGCTGGGGTCGTTCGCTGCCCGGTCGGTTGGTTGCAGTGCCAATCACAATCGGGCTGGGCGCAGTCCTGGCGGCAGGCGGCGTTGCGGCAGCCTTCTATGGCGCAGGCGCGGCGGGACTGGGTCTGGTCGCTTTGGCCGCGCTGGCTTTGGAACTGGCCGGGGCCATGTCCACGCTGCAACGCGGGCGCGAGCGGCTGATCCGGGCCTTGCCCGGTTTGCGCTGGGGAATCGACCTGGCGCTGCTCGCCACCGGCTATCTGGGGGTAGAGGGGCGCTGGTTCCGGCAGGCCTTTCCTGCGCTGGTGCTGGTATTGGGGCTCAATCTTGCAGCCACCAAGCCGGGACCGGGCGGATGGTGGCGCGAGGCGCTGGCCGATCGCGCGCTTGTCGCCGCCGTGGTGGCCCTGCTGGCGCTGGCCGCATCGCCCGAAGTGGGCCTGATGCTTGTCGCTGTTGTCCTGCTGGTCGGTGCCATTGTAGCACGTCCGCGAGGATAACGCGGATTTAACCCTGATCGCCTATGACCGACGCATGAGTTACCAAGGGCAAATCCCCGTCTCGGCAGCTGAGGTCGAATCCATCATGGCTGGCGAACTGGCAGAGAGCGACGCCGTGCTGGCCAGCACGCGGCCGCTCCTGCGCCATTTGCTGGCCAATCGTGACCAGTCGCTTTTCAGTGACGAGGTGATTGCCCGCTTGCGCGGCATGATCGCCCACGTCGCCCGGCAATTGCTGCGTGCCTGCATCGATGCGGGTGGGTCCAATGCGGGCGAGGCTGACGAGGCGGTATTGCAGGACTTGGCAGGACACGAGGACCTGGCCGCACTGATGCTGGAAGATAGCGCCTTCCTGTCGTACGCACATGCGCTGACCCAAGAAGCTACGCTTGCCGAAGACCTGCAGCGGCGCAGTGGCATTGATGGCGTTCTTTCACCGCTGTTGCAGGAACTGGCGACATCGACCGATCCGCAAGTGGCCGCTGCTGCGATGCGGGTGATCGCCGCTCAGGCCCGCTTCTTGCAGCAGATGCGACGCATGGAACTGCCGCTTGCCGAGCTGCCGGGTGACCTGTTCCACAAGGCCCTGCTGCTGATGCAAACGCATCTGGCAAGCGATCCCGTGGCTGAGGCGGCGGGCACTTCGCTGCGTGCTGTGTTTGACGAAGGCGAGGGCCGCATCGGCCAGTTGAGCCGCCTGGTGATGAGGCTGGGCACGCGAGCGCCGCGCACCCTGGCCATCGACCATGCCGGGCTGGCGCTGTTCGCCACGGCGCTGGGCATGGCCTGCAACCAGGATCGCACGCTGGCCATATTGGCCTTTGGCGAGAACCAGCTGGCACGGCTTGCCCTGTCGCTGCGCGCTGCGGGGCTGGGGCAAAGTGCGGTGGAGGAGCAGTTTCTTTACCTCCATCCCGATGCCCTGCTGCCCGAAGGCTTTGACGCGCTGACATCGGCCCGTGCGGCCGCCGTGCTCGCCGCATCGCCGGTGGTGGCTGCTGGCTGAGCAATGGCCACGCTTGCCCCTCTGGTTACCCGTGCACGCACCGATGGCCGCGATTGGCTGGTCGCGGCGGATGAGCCGCTGGCCGGCCTGCAATTGCGCATTGGCGGGGAACTGCCGGGCATCATCATGGCGCCCGCGCTGCTCGAACTGGTGCGCAAGGCCCGGACCTATGGCTTCCGCCTGGCGCGGCCCGTGCAGCTGCGCGATGCCGCAGAGCAAGTGAGCGCCTGGGTGGAGGTTGAACCCGATGGAGACAGCGGAGGCTGCCGTATCGCCATTTCCAACTGGCGGGTTGAACCGCTGGTTGATCCCGCGCCTGCGGACGAGCGGGAGCGACAAGTCGCGCTGGCGCGGTTGACTGCTGAACTGACCGCGCGCCTTGGCCCGAAGCAGGAAATGCTGGCGGCCGAATGCTCCACGGGTGAATTGCAGCCGCTGGTGGCGCGCATGAATGGGGGTCGCTGGCGGCCGTGGACCGAATTCGTCGAACTGTCCGGCGATAGTCACCGCCAGCCGGTGCACTGGCGCCTGCTTGATGGCGCGATGGTGCGGCTGGATGGCTCAGACCGCCAGTGGCGCGCCACGCTGGTGCCACAAGGCCAGCCGGTTGCGGGCAGCAGCGGGTTCGAGCTGCTGCTGTGCCCGGACTTTCCGTTGCCTGAAGCGCCACCGGTTCCTGCCGCCCCCGCAACTGACGCGCGCGTGCGCCAGCCGGGCCTTGGTCGGGATATTGCGCCCGTACTGCGCCAGCCGGTCGCCCGCATCATCGCCAATGCCGAGACCATCCGCACCCAGATGGCCGGGCCCTTGGCCGAAGAATACAGCGCCTATGCCGCAGATATTGCCGCCGCGGGTGAGCACTTGCTGGCGCTGATCGACGACCTGACCACGTTGGAACTGGTGGAGGACGAACAGTTCACCACCGCCCCCGACCAGATTGACCTGGCCGACGTGGCCCGCCGCGCGGCCGGCATCCTGGGCGTACGCGCCCGCGAGCGTGGGTTGACCGTAGATGCGCCCAAGGGCGACGAAACTGCACCTGCCGTGGGCGAATTCCGCCGCGTGCTGCAGATCCTGCTCAACCTGCTGGGCAATGCGATCAATTATTCGCCCGAAGGCGCCGGTGTGTGGCTGCGGGTAGAGCAGGAAGGCGAGGTCGCCCGCGTGATCGTGGCCGACCAAGGCGAAGGCCTTGATGACGAACAACAGGCGCGCGTGTTCGGCAAGTTCGAACGGCTTGGCCGCAGCGGTGATGGCGGCTCGGGGCTTGGCCTGTATATTTCGCGCCGCCTGGCAGAGGCCATGGGCGGCACCCTTAGCGTAGAAAGCGCCAAGGGACAGGGCGCGCGGTTCATCCTCGAACTGCCGGGCTTCGCCGATCGTCGCAGTGGTCCGCGTAGCTAGGCGACAAACGAAAACGGGGCAGCCGCAGCCGCCCCGTCATCATGCAAATTGGACGCGAGCCTAGCGCTGGTCGACCGGCACGTAGTCGCGCTGCGTTGGTCCGGTGTAGAGTTGGCGCGGGCGGCCGATCTTCTGGCCGGGATCGCTGATCATCTCGTTCCACTGGGCCACCCAGCCCACGGTGCGCGCCAGCGCGAACAGCGCGGTGAACATGGTGGTGGGGAAGCCGATGGCCGAGAGGATGATGCCTGAATAGAAGTCCACGTTGGGGAACAGCTTCTTTTCCGCGAAATACGGATCGGACAGGGCCATTTCCTCCAGCCGCAAGGCCGTCTCGAACACCGGATCGGTCACCTTCAGCGCGTCGAACACCTCGCGCACAGTCTTCTGCATGACCGTGGCACGGGGATCGTAATTTTTGTACACCCGGTGGCCGAAACCCATCAGGCGGAACGGATCGTTCTTGTCCTTGGCGCGCTCGATGTAATGCGGGATGCGGTCGGGAGTGCCGATCTCCTGCAGCATGTTCAGCGCCGCTTCGTTCGCGCCGCCGTGCGCTGGCCCCCACAAGCAGGCGATGCCCGCGGCGATGCAGGCAAACGGGTTGGCGCCGGAGGACCCGGCCAGTCGCACCGTGGAGGTGGAGGCGTTCTGCTCGTGATCGGCGTGGAGGATGAAGATGCGGTCCATCGCCTTCTCCACCGCGGGGATCACCTCATATTGCTCGGCCGGGACACCGAAGGTCATCTTCAGGAAGTTGCCGGTGTAGCTGAGCGAGTTGTCCGGATAGATGAACGGCTGACCCACCGAGTACTTGTAGGCCATGGCCGCGATCGTCGGCATCTTGGCGATCAGGCGGTGGCTGGCGATCTTGCGCTGCACCGGATCGGAAATGTCGCTGCTGTCGTGATAGAATGCCGACAGCGCTCCTACCACGCCGCACATGATCGCCATCGGGTGCGCGTCGCGCCGGAAGCCGCGATAGAACGTGGCCAGTTGCTCGTGCAGCATGGTGTGGCGGGTGATCGTGCTCTCGAAGCTTTCCAGCGTCGCCTTGTCAGGCAGTTCGCCGTTCAGCAGCAGGTAGCTGACTTCCATGAAGCTGGACTGTTCGGCCAGCTGGCCGATGGGATAGCCGCGGTGCAGCAGCACGCCTTCTTCGCCATCGATAAAGGTCAGCGCGCTTTCGCAGCTGGCCGTGCTGGTAAAGCCCGGGTCATAGGTGAACATGCCCGTCTGGCCATACATCTTGCGGATGTCGACCACGTCGGGACCGGTGGTGCCCGCCATGACCGGAAAATCGAAACTCTTTTCACCCACAGTTAGCTTGGCGTTGGTGTCGGTCAATTTCCGTCTCCTTGAACCTCGTGTGGACCGTCAGCCGCTGGCCTGGGCAGCAATGCGCGCCAAGCTTTCCTCGCGGCCGAGGAGCACCAAAACATCAAAAATACCAGGCGAAGTAGTCTGCCCCGTCAAGGCTGCCCGCAGCGGCTGCGCCAGCTTGCCCAACCCCAAGCCAAGCTCTTCCGCGTAGGCTTTGAGATTGGCCTCCAGCGCTTCGCTTGTCCAGTCCGTTTCCTTGCCCAGGCGGGCAGCAATTACTGCCAGACGGGCGCGGGCTTCGGGATCGAGCAGCGCGGCGGCCTTTTCGTCCATCTCCAGCGGGTGGCGCTTGAACAGGAAGGCAGCACCATCGGCCAGCTCGATCATGTCGCGGGCGCGGGTCTTCAGCACCGGCATGGCCTCGGTCAGCAGCGCAAGGTCAGCTTCGGGGCCGATCCGCGCGGCCGCCAGAGCCGCCAATCGCGCATCGTCAGCCGCCCGGATATAATGGCCGTTCATGTTGAGCAGCTTCTTCATGTCGAAGCGGCTTGCGCCCTTGTTCACATCCTTGATGTCGAACAGCGCGACGGCTTCCTCGCG
>JAZKFK010000052.1:0-3759 GCA_040386475.1 Pseudomonadota bacterium
ACCTTGCCAACCTGTTTGCCGAGGATGCCACGCTGGAAATCGGCGGCAAGGGCATTTTCGTGGGCCGGGCGCGGGTGCTGGAATACATGCAGACCGCGTTTGGGCCGGATGGGGCCAGCCCCGGCGTGCTGGCCAACCACATGCAGTTCCAGACCGTTGTGAACATCAGCCCCGATGGCCGCACCGGCTGGCTGCGCGGGCGGGCCTTCGTGATGAGCAATGCGGGCTGGGGCCTGCCGCTGTACGAGGACGCGTTCGAGAAGGGCGATGATGGTGTGTGGCGCATCAAGCGGCTGACCGGGCCGTTCACGATGTATACCAACTGGCAGGGCTGGGGCGAAAACGCGCTCAACAACACCTGGCCCGACAAGTTCAACCCGCCGCCGGACCTGCCGCCTAGCACGGTGTATCTCACCTATCCGGCCTATTACATCGCCCCGTTCCACTATCCCAATCCGGTCACGGGTGAGCCGTTCCGGCCCGATGTGGGCACGGTGGGGGCCTATCACGCGCCGCCGGGCACGGCCGCGCAGATCGAGAACCTGGGCATCGGCCGGCAGGTGGATGGCACGCAGGCCATTGCGCTGCCGCCGCAGGAATAGGCTTTCCTACGGGGCACTGGCCCACGCAGGTTGCCCGCCACGGCTGTTGGCGGGTGAAGAAGCGGCCAAGCAACGTGGCACAGTGGTTCGCGAAAGGTCACACGGTTTGCCGGACAATCCGGACCAAGGTATTGGACTGACAGGGTAATACATGAAACGTCACACTCGCATTTCGGCCTATCTGCGTTCCACCGTTCCGGCGCTGTGCCTTGCGCTGGCGCTGAACGCCTGCGCGGTGTCTGCCGATGCGCCGCCCACCGCTGCGCCCGCGCGCATGCCTGATCCGCTGGCCAACCCTGCCGCCAGCGAATGGCCCAGCGACGGGCGCGACTATACCGCGCAGCGTTACAGCCCGCTGACGCAGGTCAACGCCGGCAACATCAGCCAGCTGGGCCTGGCCTGGTACGCCGATCTCGACACCTTCCGCGGGGTGGAGGGCACGCCGGTCTATGCCGATGGCGTACTGTACAACACGCTCAGCTGGAACATCACCACCGCTTACGACGCGCGCACCGGCGCGGTTCTGTGGACCTATGATCCGCAGACCCCGCGCGAGTTTGGCCGCCTGGCCTGTTGCGAGCCGGTGGCGCGGGGCCTGGCGCTGAGCGGCACCTACGTCATCATCGCCACGCTGGACGGGCGGCTGATCGCGCTGGACAAGCGCACTGGCCAGCCGGTGTGGTCCACCCGTACGTTCGAGGAGGACTCCGGCTATGCCTACTCGATCACCGGCGCGCCGCGCGTGTTCGGTGACAAGGTGGTGGTGGGCCAATCTGGCGGTGACCTGGGCGTGCGCGGGTTCGTGTCCGCCTATGACGGGGCCACGGGCGCAAAGCTGTGGAAGTTCTTCCTCACCCCCAACCCGCAGGACACGACTGACGGCGAAGCATCGGATGGCGTGCTGCCCATGATGCGGCAGACCTGGGCCGAGACCGGCCTGTGGCGGCAACTGGGCGGCGGGGCCAACCCGTGGGATTCGCTGGCCTACGATCCGGCGCTGAACCTGGTCTATGTCGGCACCGGCAACGGCACGCCGCATTCGCGGTTCTACCGGTCGAACAACGAAGGCGACAACCTGTTCGTCTGCTCGATCGTGGCGCTGGATGCCACCACCGGCGAATACCGCTGGCATTACCAGATGAACCCCGGCGAGGAGTGGGACTGGACCTGCACCCAAAGCATGATCCAGGCCGACCTGACGATCGATGGCCGCCAGCGGCAGGTGATCATGCAGGCGCCCAAGAACGGGTTCTTCTACGTGCTGGACCGCGCCACGGGAGAGTTCATCCATGCGGGCGCCCACGTGTTCCAGAACTGGAACGAAGGGTTTGAGGCTGATGGCCGCCCACGCGTGGCCGATGCCGTGCGCTATGGCGAGGATCCGCGGCTTGTCGCGCCGGGGCCGGGCGGGGCGCACAACTGGTTCCCGATGGCGTTCAGCCCGCGCACCGGGCTGGCCTACTTCCCGGCTTACCAGAGCGCCTTCGTCTATGCGTTGCAGCCCAACTGGACGCCGCAGCCGATGCGGTCAAACTCCGGCTGGGGCGGCTTCGGCAGCCCGGCGGCGGCCCGACTGATGGAGCAGGCCAACGGGCTGGAAAAGGCCTGGCTTACCGCGTGGGATCCGGTGGCCAATCGTGTGGCCTGGCAGGTGGAACTGCCGCGCCACGGCAACGGCGGGGTGATGGTAACCGCCTCGGACCTGGTGTTCGAAGGCACCACGCGGCAGACCTTCGCCGCCTTCGATGCGCTCTCGGGTGCGCAAGTATGGGAGTTCCCCACGCAAAGCGCGCCGGTGTCGGGCGCGATCACTTATGAGCTGGACGGGGTGCAATACATTGCCATCAACGCCGGTTGGGGCGGCGGCGCGGCGCAGATCGAGCGCGGCGCGGGGATCGAGATGCCGCGCGCGCCCGCCCGCCTGCTGGTGTTCCGGCTAGGTGGGACCGTGCAACTGCCGCCGCTGGCCGCAACATCCTCCACTCCGCCCGAACCGCCGCCCTTGCGCGCCAGTGAGGCGACGGTGCAGCGAGGGCGTGAGCTGTTCGCTCAGACCTGCGCGGTGTGCCACGGCCAGAACGCCATCGGCGGGGTGAAGGACCTGCGCCACATGACCGCCGAGACGCACGGCCTGTTCAACCGGATCGTGCGCGAGGGGTTGTACCTTGAAAAAGGCATGGCCAGCTTTGCTGACATCGTCAGCGAGGACGACGCCAATGCCATCCACGCCTACCTGATCGCGCGGGCCAACGAGGACTGGGGCAGGTAAGGCCTTACTGCCGCAGCGCTGCCGCCCCATCGCCCACCACGGCGAAGGCCGACCAGTAGAACGGGTGCGAGGTTTCAGCCTGGTCCATCAGCGCCACTTGCGCCTGGCGCAGGGCCTCGGCTGTGGCGACGCCGGGGGCGGCCTCGAAGAAGCCGCTGATCAGCCGTCCCGTGGCATCGTAGTCGTCAGGCACCGGCCAGTGGCTGGCCACCACGGTGCGCCCGCCCGCGCCCACGAAAGCGCGCACCAGCCCGTCCAGCGCGAAGTCACCCCCGGTCACTAAGCCCGCCTCGCGGCTGGCGGCAAGGCCGCCGGTGCTGGCGGTGTTGCAGGCCGAGAGGATGACGAGATCGGCATCGAGCGAGAGGTCGAATATCTCGCCGAAGGTCAGCAGGCCGTCGGAATCGGCATCGCCAAAGCTGGTCAGCAGCGCGGGACGCGGCGGGCAGCCGGGTTGCGGTGCGGTGACCAGGCCGTGCGTGGCGAAATGGAGGATGCGGAACTCGTCCAGGTCATCGCGCGCCTTCAGCCGGGTATCGGTAAAGTCGCCGCCAGTGAGGATCTCCACGCCCTCGCCGCCTGAACCAAGGATCGTGCCCGCAGTGCGCAGTTCGGCGGCCGAGATCGGGTTGCCCCAGACCGATGAGCCCCAGGTACAACGCTCGGCACCGGCGGCCAGCCCGTCGGCGCCGCGTGTGCCGCCCGCCGCGCGCGGCGCGGTGGTGGCGGTGACCGGCAGGTTCTGCCCCAGCCCAAGGTACTCGCCGGTGGCATCGGAGGCGCGCGCGCGGCGCACTTCGCGGAACGCGGCGGGGGAGACGGCAGTGGTCACCTCCATCGCCCGGCCCAGCCACGCCGTGCCGCGGAAATCATACGGGTCGGCCGCCG
>JAZKFK010000053.1:0-5911 GCA_040386475.1 Pseudomonadota bacterium
CCACCGTGGTGATCGACACCCGCAACGATTACGAGGTGGCGCTGGGACAATTCGAGGGCGCGATTGACCCGCAGACGCCCAGCTTCCGCGATTTTCCCGCCTGGTTTCGCGCGCATCGGGACGAGTTTGGCGAGGCGCCGAAGGTGGCCATGTATTGCACCGGCGGCATCCGCTGCGAGAAAGCCACCGCTTTCCTGAAATCCGAAGGCGTGGCGGATGTGTTCCACCTCAAGGGCGGCATCCTGAAGTACTTGGAGGATGTTCCCGCAGAGGAGAGCCTGTGGCGCGGCGGCTGCTTTGTGTTCGATGACCGGGTGACGCTGGGCCACGGCTTGCAGCAAGGTGACGCCCGGCTATGCCGCGCCTGCCGCAGTCCGATAAGCCCGGATGATCTGGCCTCACCGCTGTTCGCAGAAGGCGTGTCCTGCCCACACTGCTACGCGACCCGCACCGATGACCAACGCGCCCGCTATGCCGAACGACAACGGCAGATGGAGCTGGCCCGCAAGCGCAGCGCGCAAGTCTAGAGGGCCTGGACGCCCCCATCGCGCAATACGTGATCGCAGCCCAGCGCGCGGGCATCGTCAGCGTCGCTCAATGCTTCCACCGTGCGCCAGCCCTCGCCGCGCACCATGGCGGCCAGGTGCCGGTCATGCCCCAAGGGCAGAAACACCTTGTGGCCCAGATTCTCGTCAGCCTTCACCGCCTCAACCAGTTCTTCAGGATAGAGCGAGAAGCCCGTGGCCACTTCGCCGCTGCCACCGATGCGATAGGTGCCACCGCGCCCCAGCGCGCCACGCACGCTGGTGGCAAACAGGGTGAAGCCGAACCAGGTCTGGTAGGCAAAGCCGTGTCGTTCGGTCGGGTCCAGCGTCAGCCGCGCCCGGCCGCCGACGCGGGCCGCAATCTGGCGCAGGCCGTTGATCAGCGGGGCCAGCGTGCCACTGGTGTCGAGGGCGGCCAGCTTGGCCACTGCGCCTTCAAAGTCGCCGGTGGCATACAGCAGCGGCAGGTAAGCCGCGCCGCCCGCGTCCTTCAGGCCGCCTGCATCCTTGGCATCAAGCTCCCGCCGCACCGCCTCGCGCTGGTCTTCGCTCAGTGGAAAATGCTCCGCTGCCAGGGTATCGACCAGATCGGGCAAGGTGAAATCGACCGAGATGCCCGTGGCGCCGGCCGCTTCCAGTGCAGCGATGGCCAGTTCCACCATCTCGCCCGCAGCGGCAGCACTATCGTTACCGATCAGCTCTGCCCCGATCTGCAGGTTCTCGCGGCGCGGTTCCAGCTGGTCGCCCGCGATCTTCACAACCTGGCCCGCATAACACAGCCGCAGGGGACGCGCAGTTTGCGACAGGGCCGTGGCGGCAATGCGGCTGACCTGCGCGGTCATATCGCTGCGCAGGGCCAGCGTCCGCAAGCTCTTGGGATCGACAAAGCGGAACATGTGCCGCGTCAGCAGGCCGTCCATCCGGGCCGCCATGCTCTTCTCGAATTCGATCAGCGGCGGGCGCACCCGGTCATAGCCGTGGGCACGCATCACCGCCATGGCATCGCGTTCGATACGGGCAGCGGCGGCGGCGCTTTGCGGCAGCCGGTCTTCGAGGCCTTCGGGCAGCAGGTCTGACGTCGGATCGTTCATGACTGCCCCCTATAGTGAATTGCAGGCCCGGCGGAAGACTTGAGACAAGCCTCCCGCCGGGCAGAGCGTTTAGAAGCTAAGCGGCTGCACCCGCTTCACGTTGCGTACCTTGCAGATCTTCTCGATCAGGTCAGCCGGAACCGGGCTGTCGACCGAAAGCAGCAGGATCGCCTCGCCACCGGCCTCGCGGCGGCCAAGGTGGAAGGTGCCGATGTTGATCTCCGCCTCGCCCAGCAGCGCGCCAACCGAGCCGATGAAGCCCGGCATGTCCATGTTGGAAATGTACAGCATGTTGCCTTCAAGATCGGCCTCGATCGAAATGCCGAACATCTCCACCAGCCGCGGCTCGCCATTGGAGAACAGCGTGCCCGCGACCGAGCGGCTGCCCTGGCTGGTTTCCACGGTCACGCGCACCAGCGTGTGGTACACGCCCTCACGCTCGTTGCGGATCTCGCGCACCTGCATGCCGCGCTCCTTGGCCAGGAACGGGGCGTTGACCATGTTCACCGTGGAGGAATAGCGCTTCATCAGGCCCGCCAGCACTGCACCCACGATGGGCTTGTTGTTCAGCTGGGCCGCAGCGCCTTCGGTCTCGATGGAGATCTTGGCCAGGTCGCCATGGGCCAGCTGGCCGACGAGCGAACCGAGCTTCTCGGCCAGCGCCATGTAGGGGCGCAGCTTGGGCGCTTCCTCGGCACTGAGCGAGGGCATGTTGAGCGCGTTGGTGACACCGCCGTTGACCAGGAAATCGGCCATCTGCTCGGCTACTTGCAGCGCAACGTTGACCTGCGCTTCGGTGGTCGAGGCGCCAAGGTGCGGGGTGCAGATGAAATTCGGCGTGCCGAACAGCGGATGGTCCTTGGCCGGCGGCTCATCGGCAAACACGTCAAGCGCGGCACCGGCGACCTGGCCCGAATCGAGCGCTTCCTTCAGCGCCACTTCGTCAACCAGTCCGCCGCGCGCACAATTGACGATGCGCACGCCCTTCTTGCACTGCGCCAGCCGTTCGCGGCTGATGATGTTGCGCGTCTCTTCGGTCAGCGGGGTGTGCAGCGTGATGAAATCGGCCCGCTGGATCAGCGCACCAAGATCCACCTTCTCTACGCCCATTTCCACCGCCCGCTCTGGCGTCAGGAACGGGTCATAGGCGATGACCTTCATCTTCAGGCCCAGCGCGCGGCTGGCCACGATCGAGCCGATGTTGCCAGCGCCGATCAGGCCCAGCGTCTTGCTGGTCACTTCCACGCCCATGAAATCGTTCTTCGGCCATTCACCGGCCTGCGTGCGGCGGTCGGCGGCGGGGATCTGGCGGGCCAGCGCCATGATCATGGCAATGGCGTGTTCCGCCGTGGTGATCGAGTTGCCGAACGGCGTGTTCATCACCACGATGCCCTTGGAGCTGGCATGCGGGATATCGACATTGTCCACGCCGATACCGGCGCGGCCGATGACCTTGAGGTTGGTGGCGGCATCCAGCACGTCGGCAGTGGCCTTGGTGGCGCTGCGGATGGCCAGGCCATCATAGTCGCCAATGCAGGCGATCAGCTCGTCCTTGGTCATGCCGGGCTTCACGTCCACGTCGCAGCCACGCTCCTGGAAGATGCGGGCGGCGTTGGGATCCATCTTGTCGGAAATAAGGACTCTGGGCTTGGTCATGGTGACCTCCGTGTGATGCCGGGCTCGCCAAACGGTTTTCGGGCGTGGGCCGGCAATAGATTGCGAAAAAAGGGGATGGCAGGCCCCGCATTATCGCGGGGCCGCCAGTTCAGCGGATCAGAGCTGGCCAGCCTTGAGCTGGTGATAGGCCCAGTCGATCCACGGCAGCAGCCGCTTCACGTCTTCGGCTTCCACGGTCGCGCCGCACCAGATGCGCAGTGACGGCGGGGCATCGCGGTAGCCGTTGAAGTCATAGCCGATGCCCATTTTCTCGAGCGTCGAAGCGATCTTCTTGGGCACGTTGGCCTGGTCTTCGGCCGAGAGGCTCTCGTACCAGTCGCCCTGGAACACCATGCATACGCCGGTGTTGGTCCGCATGGCGGGGTCAGCCACCATGTTGCGCAGGTAGTCCTTCGATTCGATGAAATCGAACACGGCCTGAGCATTGGCGTTGGACCGGGCGAACAGCGCCTGGCGCCCGCCGATGGACTTGGCCCATTCCAGCGCGGCGATGTAATCTTCGGTCGCCAGCATCGACGGGGTGTTGATGGTGCTGCCTTCAAAGATGGCGCGGTCCAGCTTGCCCTTCTTCTTGATGCGGAACAGCTTGGGCAACGGCCAATCGGGATCGTAGCTTTCAATCCGCTCGATCGCCTTGGGCGACAGGATCAGCATGCCATGCTGCGCTTCGCTGCCCATGACCTTCTGCCACGAGTAGGTTGTGGCATCCAGCTTGGCCCAGTCCATCTCCATCGCGAAGACGGCGCTGGTGGCATCGTTGATGGTGATGCCGCTGCGGCCAGGGGCCAGCCAATCGGTGTTGGGGATCTTGGCGCCGCTGGTGGTGCCGTTCCAGGTGAAGACAACGTCGTTGTCCTGCGGGATCTGGGTCAGATCGGGAATTTCGCCGTAACCGGCTTCGAGAACCTGCAGGTCGGGCAGCTTCAGCTGCTTCACCGCATCCTGGATCCACACATTGCCGAAGCTTTCCCAGGCGGCGACGGTGGCCGGGCGCTGGCCCAGCATGGTCCACATCGCGCATTCCAGCGCGCCAGTGTCCGAACCCGGCATGATGCCGACGAGGTAATCGTCGGGCACGCCCAGCAATTCCTTGCTCAGGTCGATGGCATACTTCAGCCGGCCCTTGGGGTAGGCTGCGCGGTGCGAACGGCCGAGGCTTTGGGTGTTGATCTTGTCCAGTGACCAGCCAGGAAACTTGGCAGTGGGGCCGGAGGAAAAGAACGGGCGCTCCGGACGGAGCGTGGGTTCGGTAGTCATAACTGTATTCTCTCCTTACAGAGAGCACGCGCGGCGTTGGGACCGCGTGGCCCGGCGGCGGCTCTAGAGGCAGGCGCTCTTTAGTCAAGCGCGATTAAGGCTGGCCGGGTGATAACCCGCTTCGGAGGCCTGGGCGCTTAAGCAATATTCTGCCGCAGCGGCAACATGTTACCGCGCCGTTAACCACAAGGCTTGGAGCAAGCTTAACCACACTTACGCAATGTTACCCGTATGAAAAAGATCGCCGCCCTCCTCGTCGCCTGCAGCCTGCTGTCGGCCTGTACCGTTGTTCCCGGCAGCGTGGCGCAAGGCGGCGCGAGTCGTGGTAATGCATCGTCCGGCAACGGCGCCGTGGTCGCGTCGCGCGCACCGGCGATGACCCAGCGCCCGGTCGCCGTCTCTCCAGACCAGCGCCAGTGCCTGACCGAGCTGAACCAGGCTGGGGCGCAGTTTACCCCCGTGGTGGACAACTATTTCGGCAATGGCTGCAGCACTGTCGGCACGGTGCAACTCGCCGCGCTGAGCGGTGACGGCGGGAACATGTCGGTGGGCAACATCGGCCCGGTGCAATGCGGCGTGGGCAGCGCGCTGGCCGCCTGGGCGCGCTTCGGGGTGGACCGCGCGGCCCGCCAGCTGCTCGGCTCGCCATTGCAGCGGATCGAGACTTTCGGCTCGTACTCGTGCCGCAACGTGGCCGGATCGCAGCGCCGATCAGCCCATGCCACCGCCGGCGCGATCGACATTTCTGCGTTTGTGCTGGCCGATGGCCGGCGCATAACCGTGGCGGGTGACTGGCAGAGCGGATCGGCAGCGGAAAAGGAATTCCTGCGCACTGTCCAGCGCAGCGCCTGCCGCCGGTTCGATACCGTGCTGGGGCCGGAATATAACGCCGCGCACCACGATCACCTGCACCTTGAAGGGGTGATCGAAGGCAACTCTTTTTGCCGGTAGGGTCTGAACAGTCGGCCTGACGTTATTCCCCGATGCGCATGACCGGCATCTCAACCGGCAGCATGGGCATCCGTCCAGCTGCATCGCTCTCGATACGCGCATCCATCCGCAAACGCACAGCATCGGCTGCGTGAGTCGCGCCCAGCTTGTCCATCATGTTGGCGCGATGGATTTCCAGCGTGCGCGGGCTGATTTCCAGCGTCCGGGCGATGGCCTTGTTCGAACAACCCTCGCTCAGCCAGTCGAGTACCTCGCGCTCCCGCCGGGAAAGCATGCCCAGTCGCTGGCGTGCTTCGATCAGGCGGCGACGCGCTTCTGCGTGGCGGCCACCGTCAGACGCGACATGCGCGGCCATGCGGGCGAATTCCTCGCGCGTCAGCGGCAGGCGCA
>JAZKFK010000054.1:0-2320 GCA_040386475.1 Pseudomonadota bacterium
GCGCGCGGCCTTGCCCAACTGATGCCCGGCACCGCCCGCGACCTTGGCGTGAACCCTGATGACCCCGCCGCCAACCTCGAAGGCGGCGCGCGGTACCTGCGCCAGCAACTCGATCGTTTCGACGGCGACCTGGAGCGCGCGCTGGCCGCCTACAATGCCGGCCCCGGCCGCGTGATCAGCGCAGGCGGGATCCCGCGCATTCGTGAAACCCAGAATTATGTGGCGTCCATCATCGGCCGCCTTTCAAGCCATACCCGGAGTTCTGAATAGATGCGTCTTGTTACCCGTCTCGCCGCCCCAGTCCTCGCCGCCCTGTTCGCGCCCGTTGCCGCGCAGGCCCAGTCCACCCCGGGCAGCGGCCCGATCGAGAACGCGCTGGGCTGGATCCAGGGCACCATGCTGGGCAGCGTGGCCACCGCCGTGGCGGTGATGGCCGTGGCCGCAGTGGGTTTCGGCATGCTGACGGGGCGCATGAACTGGCGCTTCGGAGCCACCGTGATCATCGGCATCTTCATCATCTTCGGGGCCGGCACCATCGTCGCCGGCATCCAGGGCGCGAGCGGCTGAGGCCCCAAGGGAAACACGACTGATGCAGCTTGTCCGCCACCGCGTGCACCGTGCACTTACCCGCCCGCAGATGTTTGCCGGGGTGACGCTGAATTACTTCGTGATCAACGCCATTGTGACCACCGAGGCCTTCCTGATCCTGAAAAGCCTGTGGATCCTGCCGATCCCGCTGGTGATGCACGCCATCGGCTATTTCGCCTGCCTGCGCGAACCGCGCGTGTTTGACCTGTGGCTCACCAAGGTCAGCAAATGCCCCCGAGTGCCCAATTTCAAGCGCTGGGGCTGCAACAGTTACACCGCCTGAGGCGGGAAGGAATCTACCTATGAGCAAGTGGCTCGGAGCAGCGGCGTGGAACGCCAAGGAAGCGCAAGCGGGCGATCGCCTGCCCTATGCCACGCTGGTGGACAGCGACGTGGTGCTGCTGCGCGATGGCTCGCTGATGGCATCCTTGCAGGTGCCCGGCCTGCTGTTCGAAACCGAGGATACTGCCGCGCTCAACGCCCATGCCGCCACGCGCGAGGTGATGCTGCGGTCGAACCTCGACGGGCGCTTTGTGCTCTACCACCACGTCATCCGCCGCCGGGTGAGCGTGGAGCTGGAAGCAAGTTTCGAAGATCCGCTGGCTGCACATATCGACGCACGCTGGCGCCAGCGGCTGTCCAGCGGCTCGCTGTTCGTCAACGACCAGTTCGTGACGCTGGTGCGCCGCCCCGCGCGCGGCAAGGCTGGCTGGGGTGAGCGGCTGCAGAAGCTGGTGCGCGGCAAGGCGAACGAGCCGGAAGATATCGATCACCGCGATCTGCGTAGCTTACGCGCCGCGCTGCAATCGCTGGCCGCTTCGCTGGGCGATTACGGCGCGCAGCCGCTGGGCGATTACACGGGCCCATCGGGCCATGTGAACAACGAGCTGCTGGAACTGCTGTCGGCGCTTTACAACGGCGAAATGCGCCCCGTGCGCCGCCCTGACGACAGCACGGACGTGGGGCAGATGCTGCCCTATCGCCGCGCCAGCTTCGGCATCGATGCGATGGAACTGCGCGGCGCAACCGGCGCCGATTGCGCCGCCATGCTGAGCCTGAAGGATTACCCCGAAGCCACCAGCCCCGGCTTGCTGGATGCCATGCTGCGCCTGCCGCATGAAATGGTGGTGTCCGAAAGCTTCGCCCCGCAGGAACGCCAGACCGCGCGCGAACGGATTGACCTGGCGCTGCGCCGCCTGCGCTCTGCCGACGAGGACGCCGCCGCCGAGCGGGCCGACATGCTGGCCGCGCGCGACGAGCTGGGCGCCGGATCGGTGGCTTTCGGCGATCATCACCTGACCGTGCTGGTGCGCGAAAGCTCGCTTCCAAAACTGGACGACGCCGCCGCCCGCGTGGCCGCCGCCCTTGCCGATATGGGCGCCATCGCCGTGCGCGAGGATACCAATCTTGAACCCGCGTTCTGGGGCCAGTTCCCCGGCAACGAGGGCTATCTGGTCCGCCGCAGCATGATCTCCACCGCCAACATGGCCAGCTTCGGTTCGCTCCACGGCTTCGCGCTGGGCCAGGCTGAAGGCAACCACTGGGGCCAGGCGGTCGCGCTGTTGCAGACCACCAGCTCCACGCCGTTCTTCTTCAACTTCCACCACGGCGATCTGGGTAACTTCACCGTCATCGGACCCTCGGGCAGCGGCAAGACAGTGGTGATGAATTTCCTGGCCGCGCAGGCGCAGAAGTTTTCCCCCCGCACCATCCTGTTCGACAAGGATCGCGG
>JAZKFK010000055.1:0-7995 GCA_040386475.1 Pseudomonadota bacterium
ATATCATCGAATACGTGGTGGCATCGGGCCGCGCGCTGGTGGCGCAGGAAATCGCTACGGCGCTGGGCATCCCGGTGTCGAGCCTGTCCTACCTGCTGTCCACCCTGGTCGACCGCGAATACCTGGTGCGCGATGGCCGCCGCTATTCGGCCGGGCCGGGACTGGCGCGGCTGCAGGCGCACGAGCAGGGCTTTACCCTGGCAGATCGCGCCGCGCCGTTGGTGCGCACCTTGCGTGTGCAGCTGGACGAGACGACCAGCTTCTTCATCCGTGACGGGTGGGAGGTAGAGGCCATCGTCACCGAATCGAGCGAACAGGCCCTGCGCTATTCGGTGCCGCAAGGCCGCCGCCTGCCGATGCATGCGCTGGCTTCGGGCAAGGTGCTGCTGGGCACGCTTTCGCCGGATGAATTGACGCATTATTTCCGCGAGAGCGAACGCGGCAAGTTCACCCCCAGCACGGTGACCGAGGAAAAGGCGCTGCAACGCCAGATCATGGAGGCGCGGCGAACCGGCTTTGCCATGACCGACGAGGAATTTTCGCTGGGCATCGTGGGCATCGCACGGCTGGTGACGATTGACGGGCATCCGGTCGGCTCGCTGTCGGTCGCGGTGCCCAAGGTGCGCTTTACCGATGACTTGCACGCGCGCGTGGCGGACCTGCTGGATCGCACGGCCAGCCTGCTCGAAACCGCCTGAGCTGACCTCAAGCCTTACCTAGAGATCGTCGAGAAACCCGGCGTCAATGCGTGATTCCGGCGGCGTGACCGGGGCTGTGTCCGCGTCCGGTTCGGCTGCCGGAGCACTGGTTTCCGCCACTGCCGGATCGGGCCCGGTCGGCTCTGGCTGCGTCGACTCGGGCTGCGTCGGCTCTGGCGCCCTCGGGGTGAGATCGAGAAAGCGGATTTGCGGACCAATCAGCACGCGGTCCTGCGGTGTTGCCGCAGCAGCCGTGCTGGCCGGTGCCGGTACTGCCACCGCAGCCGCACGCGGGACAGGCGGCGGGCGGCGATAGATCAAGCCCTCGTCCCAGGTGCCCAGCGGATCGTCCGCCGTCGCCCGCGTCAGCCGATAAGGCGCCAGTTGGGTGCCGACATAGAGCATTTCCGCCGTGTCCGGGCCGGTCTGCCGAAAGCGGAAGATATCGGGCACCGCGCCAGGTCGCGGATCGTCGAAGGACAGCTCTACCAGTTCGAAAATAGCATTGCCGGTCATGCTGTCGGTGGCCTTCACGCCGCCCCGCAGGTTGGCAAAGGCGTTGCCGTTGGAATTGAAGCTATCGGGCCGCGACCAGCGCCCGCGCCAGCCGCCACCATCCACCGGGATGATCTCGAAGCGGAAGATGGTCGTCCCGTCGATCCGCAAGTCCCACAGGCCTGCCAGCGTGGAGGCAGGTGTGGGTGGGGCAGCGGCAGGTGGAGACGCTGTTGGGGCGGCTGCTGGAGCATTGGGCGCACCGGTTTGCGCCAGTGCTGATGCGGATAAGCTCAAGGCCAGGACAGCGCCGACCAGGCAAGGGTATGGGGTGGCGCGCGACATGGCGCCGATATCTGCCCAAAGCCACATGAACGCAAGCCGAAGCACCCTGCAGCTTTACGACTGGGCCCCATGCAAAAAGGGGCGACCGGTTGCCCGGCCGCCCCTCCTCTCTCCCCCTCAGGGAACTGTTCAGCGCTTAGCTGTTGGCGCCAACGCCAGTGGCGCGCCAGCTGTCGGCATAGGCCGTGCGGGCAACGTTCGAGTACGGCACCGGGCTGATGACCGCCTTGATCTCGGTCTGCACGTGCGGCTCGACGGTCGGCTTCGAGGTGCCGCCGTTGGGCTCGCCCCACACCAGCTTCACTTCCTTGCCCATTTCCACTTCGGCCGGATCGATCATCGCCAGCGTCAGCATCTTGCCTTCGTTGGACGAATAGCCAACCCAGGTCGAAACGCCGATCACCTTGCCGTCAGCGTTCCGCACTTCGTCGAACGGGTGCATGGCATAGACCGCGCTGGGGAATTCGAAGTACTTGGCACGCTCGCCATTGGCATACAGCGACGACAGCACGCGCAGCATGTCTTCGTTGTCCAGGGCCAGCGTGACCTTCTGCTTGTGGGTTTCGCCAGCCATCTTCTCAAGGGCTTCACGGCCTACGAAATCATGGTCGAACTTGACGATGTGGCCATAACCGATGTCCCACGGCGTCAGGTAGTAGCCGTCGATGCTGTCGGGCACATACGAACCACCGATCGAGCAGGTGCCGGCATAGCTGTCGGCTCCGGCCCAGGCGCGGAAGTCCTTCATCATCTGGCTGTCGCCGGTGAAGAAAGCAGGCAGCGGCGAAGGCAGCCAGCCCGATTCCAGCGTGTTGGACGAATAGGCGCGACCACCAACCAGCGTCAGGCCATCGTTCTTGCCGGCTTCCACCAAGGCAGCGTGCACGGCCTGGTAATCAGCCCAAGGGCCGAACAGTTCGTAACCCGGCTGGCCGGCCATGCCGTGACGCAGCGCGATCACGTCCTTACCGGCGATGTCGATGTGCGCCATGTTGAAGAACTTCAGATCGGGGGCATCGGTGCCCATGGCGATCGAGAGGATCTTCATCGCGTTCGGGCCCTGCAGCTGGAAGCGATAGTTCTTGCGCACGCCGTCGGTGCGCTTGGCGGTGCGCTCGTCACGCTCCACGGTCACGTTCCACTTGTTGCCGTCGGGCTTGGGATACTGGGCGTGGAATTCCACCCATTCGATGGCGGGCGCGCGGCCAACCAGCGAGAACTCGTTCTCGGCCAGGTAGAACAGGATCACGTCGCCGATCACATAGCCTTCCGGCGTGACGGGCACGTACTGCTTGGCCTTGTTGATGGCGAAGCCCTTGAAGCTGTTGATGGCGGTATAGGCCAGCAGCGCTTCGGCTTCCGGGCCGCGCACGTACAGTTCCACCATGTGGTAGGACTGGTTGAACAGCACCGCGCTCTTGGCCCAGGCGGCCTGCTCGTTGCGCCAGTTGGAATATTCGGCCGGAACGCCCGGATAGGCATTGGGGCCGACCTGCTGGTTGCGCAGGAAATCGACAACGTTGGACTGCGAGTCCAGCTTCTGTTGCAGGGTGGTCATGGGTACTTCCTCTCCTTGAAGGGTTTCGGGTGGGGGTGGATCAGGATGCTGGCTGTTCGAGCCAGCGGGTGATGGCGGCATTGACGGCTGCGGGCGCTTCGAACTGGACCATGTGGCCAGCGCCCGGAACGATCACGAGTTCAGCGCCCGGAATCGCTGCAGCGATTTTCTCGTGCTGGGCGGGCGGGGCCCAGGCATCCAGTTCGCCGGTCATCACCAGCGTGGGGCAAGCGATCTGGCCCAGCAAGCCGGTAACGTCCGGGCGGGTGACCAGTGCGTTGATCTGCGCATCGAACATGGCCTGGCCCTGATCGAGGCACATGGCTTCCAGCGGCGGGTAAATGGCGGGATCGGTGCGGTTGGCTTCTGCCACCATCGGCGGCAACCAGTGATCGACCAGCGCAGGGAAACCGTTCTGATGCCCAACAGCCTGCAAGGCGGCGCGGCTGGCCGGTTCATTGGGGCCAAGGGGATGGATGCCGGTTGAAGCCAGCGCCAGCCGCCGTACCCGCTGCGGGGCCAGCCGGAACACTTCCAGCGCCACGCGGCCGCCCATCGAATGGCCGAACAGGTCGAATTGCTCCGCCCCGGCCTTGTCCGCCTCGGCCAGCGCGATTCGCGCCATGTCGGCCAGCGAATCGGCCGGAGATGACTTGGGCCCATATGTGTTGATGGCCATGCTGCCGGCGAACGCTGCGGTTTGCGGCGCATAGATGCGCGCATCGCAGATCAGGCCTGGCAAAAATATCAGCATGGAAAGGAAGGACTCTCGCCGCAGTTCGCTTATATGAAATTTTCGTCTATACGAATAAAGTGCCTTGCGCTAGGGGCTTTGTGATCCTGCGCACATGGGGCTAAAGCCCCCCGAACATCCGGTTGCCGCAGACCCGTGAGAGGAGAAGTTTCGATGTCCTACGCCGCGATTCACCCCAATTGGGAACAGGCCCCCGCCAACATGGTGGACGGTTACTCGCTGGAAATGACGGCCAAGGAAATCGAAGGCCTGAAGGAAGCTGCGCCGCTGATCCGTCCCGGTACGCAGGTCGCCGTGACCTTCCTGCCCGGCGAGGAATTGAGCCAGCGCGTGGAAGCTGCCATCCTGGTGCGCGAACTGGGCTTCGAACCCATCGTCCACCTGTCCGCCCGCCGCATCGAAAGCGCCGAGCAGCTTGACTGGTACCTGGGTGAGATCACCCAGAAGGCCGGCGTGAAGCGCGTCTTCATCATCGCCGGTGACCCGCCCGAGCCAGAAGGCCCCTATTCCGATTCGCTGCAGATCATCGAAAGCGGCCTGCTGGAAAAGCACGGCATCGAGATCGTCGGCGTGGGCGGCCATCCTGAAGGCCACCCCAACAATACTCCCGCCGATCTGTGGGTGTGGATGGAAAAGAAGATCGCCGCCGTGCGCGCTCACGGCATGGTGCCGCTGGTCGTCACCCAGTTCGCGTTTGACGATGACGCGATCGTGGCCTGGCTGGCGGAAATGCGCGCCCGCGGCATCGATGTGCCGGTGCGCCTTGGCGTTCCCGGACCGGCCGGCATCAAGCGCCTGCTGGGCTTTGCCAAGCGCTGCGGCGTGGGCGCCTCGGCCAGCGTGATGAAGAAGTACGGCATCTCGATCACCAACCTGATCGGCAGCGCCGGCCCGGACAAGCTGGTCAACAGCCTGGACAAGAAGCTGGGTGCCGAACACGGCCGCGTTCGCCTGCACTTTTACCCGTTTGGCGCGCTGACCGCGTCGGCCGAGTGGATCAACACCTACGACGCGAAGCATTCCTGACATGGCGGCGGTGATTGACGGCAAGGCAGTTGCCAACCGGCTGGACGAAAAGACCAAGGCCGAAGTGGACGCGATGATCGAGGCGGGCATGGTCCGTCCCGGTCTGACCGTGGTGCTGGTTGGCGACGATGGCGCAAGCCAGGTCTACGTCCGCCGCAAGATCAAGGCCTGCCAGAAAGTTGGCATCAGCAGCAGCGAGCATCGCCTGCCCGCCGATACCAGCCAGGAAGACCTGCTGGAGCTGATCGCCAAGCTCAACGTCGATCCCACGGTCCATGGCATCCTGTGCCAGGTACCGCTGCCGCCGCACATCGATACGCGGCTGGTGCTGCGCTCCATAGCGCCCGAAAAGGATGTCGACGGGTTCCACCCGGTCAACGTCGGTCGCCTGTCCACCGGCACCGGCGGCATCGTGCCGTGCACCCCGCTGGGCGTAATGATCCTGCTGCAAAGCGTGATCGACGACTTCAAGGGCAAGGACGCGGTGGTAATCGGCAAGTCGAACATCGTCGGCAAGCCGGTGGCCAACCTGCTGCTGGATGCCGAGTGCACCGTGACCGTGACGCACATCTACACCCACAACCTGCCCGACCTGTGCCGCCAGGCCGATATCATCGTGGCCGCTGCCGGCGCGCCGCAACTGGTCAAGGGTGACTGGGTGAAGCCCGGCGCAGTGATCATCGACGTGGGCATCACCCGCGTGATGGGCGACGACGGCAAGGAAAAGCTGCTGGGCGATGTCGCGTTTGACGAATGCCAGCACGCCGCAGCAATCACTCCGGTGCCCGGCGGTGTCGGCCCAATGACCATCGCCTGCCTGATGGCCAACACCGTGCAGGCCGCCAAGGCTCTGCAGGAAACCAGCGCGCCTTCCGGTGACGATTACGAAGACGCGCCAGACCGCAGCATGTTCGCCTGATCCAGCATTCCGCCGGATCGGTTGCGCCTAGAGCCAACCGATCCGGCGGAAGCGGATAAACAGGCCCGCGCAGGTCAGCGCGATCACGCCCAGCACCACGAAATAGCCATAGCGCCAGCTGATCTCGGGCATGAAATCGAAGTTCATGCCATAGATCCCGGCAATCGCCGTGGGCACTGCCAGGATCGCCGCCCAGGCGGCCAGCTGGCGGGTGATCGCGCCCTGCCGGCTTTGTTCCAGCAGGCTCGCCACTTCCAGCATGTTGCTCAGGCCATCAAGGTCGATCCTTACCCTGCTGACCACGCGGCGGGCGTGGTCATAGGTATCGCGAAAATAGGGCCGTGCGCGGACATCGATGGCGGGCTGCTCCACTTCGGCCAACTTGCGCGTCATCTCCTCCATCCGCCCGGCGGTGCTTTCCAGCTGGCGCAATGTGCGGCGCAAGCGGAATACGCGGCGGATGCGCGCCTGGTCGGGAAACGAATCGATCGCGCCATCTTCCATCGCGGCCACGGTTTCCTCCAGCTTGTCGAGCAGCGGATCGTAACCGGCGACGATGAAATCAATCAGCGCGTGCAGCACGAAGTCCGGCCCTTCGGCCAGTCGTTCGGGGTTGGCTTCCAGCTGGGCGCGCAGGTCGGAATGCGGGCGCGGGCTGCCCTGGCGCACTGTGATCAGCACGTTGTCACCCACGAACATGGCGGTCTGGCCATAAGTGATCGTATCGCCGGACCCCTGCGCCGCCGTGCGCGCGACCACGAACAACTGCTTGCCATAAGCTTCGGCCTTGGGCGGATGGCGCATCATCAGCGCGTCTTCCACCGCCAGCGGGTGCAATTGATAGCGCGCCGCCAGAGTGGCCAGTTCCTCCACCGTGGGATCGACCAGCCCGATCCAGTCGAACTCCCCCCGACCCGCAGGTTCGTCGGTGGCGAGCACATCAGGCTCGACAACCTTCCCTTCGTGATAGCGGCGGGCAGCTACAATCGTCATATCCGAAGCCTCGTGACATGCGGCGCGGCTGCTGGCAATCTCCCGCCGCATGGGAGAGCACACAGATACAATCATCATCGGCGCAGGCATCTCGGGCCTGTCGATGGCCGCGCACATGAACATGATCTGCCCGGAACGCGAGTACCTGATCCTCGACCGGCGGACGCAGATCGGCGGCACCTGGGACCTGTTCCGCTATCCCGGCGTGCGCAGCGACAGCGATATGCACACGCTGGGCTTCGTGTTCGAACCGTGGCGCCACCAGGATGCCATTGCCGATGGCCCCGCGATCCTGGAATACCTCAATCGCGTGGCGGACGAACGCGGCATCCGCCAGCGTATCCGCTTCGGGCGCGAAGTGCTCAGCGCCGACTGGGACGGCAGCGCAGCCCGCTGGACCCTGACCAGCCGCAGCGGCGAAACCTTCACCTGCAACTGGCTGTACTTCGCCAGCGGCTATTACGATTACGACAACCCGCACGATGCCGCGCTGCCATCGCTGGATGCATTTGGCGGGCAAGTGGTGCACCCGCAATTCTGGCCCGACGATCTCGATTATGCCGGCAAGCGCGTAGTGGTGATCGGATCAGGCGCCACGGCGGTCACCCTGGTCCCGGCGCTGGCTGACAAGGCCGCCAGCGTCACCATGCTGCAGCGCACGCCCACGTGGATGGCGGCAGGCCCGCGCCAGGATAAGTGGAGCCACCGCTTCAACCGCTGGCTGCCCGAGAAATGGGCCTATTGGCTGACCCGGCAGAAGAACATCGCGCTGCGCAGCTACCTGTTCCACATGGCCCGCACCAAGCCCGCCAAGGTGGCTGAGACATTGCGCGGGATGCTGCATGACGAGCTGGGCGACAAGTATTCGCCCGATTTCGAACCCCCGTACAACCCGTGGCAGCAACGCTTGTGCCTGGTGCCCGAAGGTGACCTGTTCGCCGCGATCAAGAACGGCACGGCGCAGGTGATTACCGATCAGGTGGCCGGCTTCGACGCGGGCGGGGTCAAGCTGACATCGGGCGGATACCTGCCGGCCGATATCGTCATCACCGCCACGGGACTAAGGCTTGTCCTCGCCGGCAAGGTGCAGGTGTCAATCGAAGGCGCGCCGGTCGACTGGACGCAGCACTGGTTCTATCGCGGGACGATGTTCTCCAACGTGCCCAACCTGGCCGTGGTGTTCGGCTATCTCAACGCCAGCTTCACG
>JAZKFK010000055.1:8095-16767 GCA_040386475.1 Pseudomonadota bacterium
CTCCAACGTGCCCAACCTGGCCGTGGTGTTCGGCTATCTCAACGCCAGCTTCACGTTGCGCGCCGATTGCAACGCCCGCTACATCAGCGAAGTGCAGCACCATATGAGGCGCACTGGCACCACCATCGCCATGCCGGTGCTGGCGCCAGAGGACGAGCCCGAGGCGGTCGAACCGTGGGACTATACCAGCGGCTACCTTGAACGCGCGCGGGGGATGATGCCCAAGACCGCCGCCACCCGGCCGTGGGCATTGATGCACGATTACCTGGCCGACAAGCGCGATTTCCGCACCCGCCCGGTGGCAGATGGCGTGCTGCAGTTCACCAATCCCGCTCAAGCGCCCCTGACTTCCGGGGCGGACCAAAGTCCGATGGCGCGCGCCACCGAAACCGCCTAACCGGCTGGCATGGCTACAACCGACCGCATCTGGACCGCCGCGCTGCTGGTGATCGGGGACGAAATCCTCTCCGGCCGCACGCATGACAAGAACATCGCGGCGGTGGCCAGCTGGCTGCAGGTGCAGGGCATCCGGCTGAAGGAAGTGCGCGTGGTGGCAGACGAGATGCCCGCCATCGTCGCCGCGGTGAACGCGCTGCGGGACAGCTACGATTACCTGTTCACCACCGGCGGCATCGGTCCCACGCATGACGATATCACCGTGGATGCCGTGGGCGAGGCGCTGGGCGTGCCGGTGATCATCCACCCAGAAGCGCGCGCTATCCTGGAAGACTATTACCGCGATCGGCCCGGCGGCCTCAACGAGGCACGCCTGCGCATGGCGCGGGTGCCCGAAGGAGCCAGCTTGATCCCCAACCGCATGTCGGGCGCGCCGGGGATCAAGTGGGGCAATATCCACCTGATGGCGGGCGTGCCCAGCATCACCGCGCAAATGCTCGATGCGCTGACCGGCACGCTGGAGGGCGGCGCCCCGTTGCTGGCAGAAACGGTGGGCGGGTGGATCAGGGAAAGCGAAGTGGCCAGCCTGCTGCGCCAGACCGAGAAGGATCATCCGGGCTGCCAGATCGGCAGCTATCCGTTCTTCCGCGAGGGCCGCACCGGCGCCAACTTCGTCGTCCGGTCAACCGATGCAGACCTGCTGGCCGCGTGCATGGCGGCGCTATGCGCCGGCCTCGATACCCTGGGGCTGGCTTACACGCCTGGCGGGATCTGACCGCCAGACGCATTGGCCGCCGTGCGCTCCTCATCGCGGCGGGTGACGACGTAGGCGTAGATCACGCCAACCAGCATCACCAGCCCGCTGCCGGCGGCAATAAATGTATTGCCGGCCAGCAACGCCAGGAACAGCAGGGCCACGGCCCCAAGGAAAATGCCCAGAGTGGTATTCGACATGCCAAGTTTCCCGACCAGCGCCGCACTGTCCGCGCTGTGCGTGAACACAAGGTGCCGTTTCAGGGTTAAGAATTCGTAGCCGCCTGGTCGTTTTCCCGCGCCGCAAGCCACTGCGCCTGCACCGCCTGGCCACTGCCATGAACGACCCTACCCGCGTGCGACCCGCCTCCTCACCGGCTGCACTGCGGGCAATTCCACCACCTCTGCCACCTGCGCCTGCAGCCGGTTCCACACATCCAGCGCGGCGATCTTGTATCCCTCCGCCAGGGTGGGATAATTGAAGCTGTTGTCCACGAAATAGTCCACCGTCCCGCCCAGATTGATAACCGCCTGGCCGATGCGGATCAGCTCGCTGGCCCCTTCGCCGATGATGTGCACGCCCAGCAGGCGGCGGCTGTCGCGCTCGCAGATCAGCTTCAGCACGCCATAGTCCATGCCCATGATGTGCCCGCGGCTGGTTTCGCGAAACCGCGCCACGCCGCATTCGTAGGCGATGCCCCGGTCGCGCACTTCCTGCTCGCTCAGGCCCACCGCGCTAAGTTCGGGCACCGAGTAGACGCCGTAAGGGTTGGACTGACCCTCGGCCACCACCGGCGCGCCGAAGGCATGGCACGCAGCGGCGCGGCCCTGTTCCATCGACACCGAGGCGAGGCACGGAAAGCCCACCACATCGCCCGCCGCATAGATGCCCGGAACGCTGGTCTGGAAGGTGCCGCGGTCCACTTCCAGGTATCCCCGCCGGTCCGTTTCCAGGCCAACCGAATCGAGACCCAGCGCCCCGGTCGCCCCGCACCGGCCGGAAGTCATCAGCACCACTTCGGAACTCACCTGCCGCCCGTCCTCCAGCATGCACACCGGCTGGCCATTGGCAGCAAAGCGGATCCGCTCCACCATCCCGCCCAGCCGCAGCGCCATGCCGTTATCGCGCATGATGTGCACCAGGTTGGCCACGATCTCGTCATCCATGAAGTCGAGCAGCTTGGGGCGCGGGTCGATCAGCGTCACCGGCACGTCCAGCGCGGCAAAGATGGTGGCATATTCCACCCCGATCACCCCGCCGCCCACCACGGTGAGGCTGCGCGGCCGGCGCGGGTTGGCGATGAAGCTGTCGCTGTCGAACACGTTGGTATCATTGAACGGGATGTGGGCTGGGCGGAATGGCGCGGTGCCCACCGCGATCAGCACCTTGTCCGCCTCGATCGTGTCGATAAACTGGCGGTCACCCTCGCTGCGGTCGATCACCACGCGGTGCTGGCCCGTGCTGGTAGCCCCATCGAACCGCCCGCGCCCCACCACGGTCTTCACCCCGTTGCGGGCGAACTGGTGTTCCAGCACCGCCACTTCATATTCGCAGGTGCGCGCCATGCGCATGGAGAGGTCCGCCGAACCGTTCGTCTCGCGCGCGCGGTAGGATCGGCCATAGAAGCCCCGCTCGCGCCAGCCGCTGAGGTTCAGCGCCGTCTCCCGCAGCGTCTTCGACGGGATCGTGCCCGTGTGCACCGAGACGCCGCCCACCTTGCTGCGATCATCCACCACCAGCACACTCTTGCCCAGCTTGGCCGCCTGGATCGCCGCCCGCCGCCCGGCGGGGCCTGATCCCAGCACTACGAAATCGAAACGCGCCATCTGCCTGTTCTCCCTGTCAGAGGTGAGGACGGTTTGCGGATGGTAGCCTGAACCCCCGTAGTCGTGCGGAAGGTGGGGGCAGGGGTTCATGCTTGCGGACCTTCTGAGCCGCCCCTGGGTGGAACATTGTTCGCCGTTTTCGCAGGATGTGACTGTTGCGCCGCCCGGCCCTTGCGCCGCAGTTCCGCCCGCCCCTCGCGCCCCGCCCGGTCAAGCTGCGCCAGCCAGCCCAGCAGGGCCGAATTGTCCTCCTGCCGCACGCTGCCGCAATACTTCCCCCGGCGCATCACCACCCGCCAGCGCCCGCACAGGATCACCCGCCACGGCTCTGCCGGTGTGACCTTTGGCGGACCGTGTGTTCCATGTGCCAGCGCGCCGGAAGGAGCCCGCGGCACCCCTGCAACGATCAGCGCCGCATCCCACGCGGCGTTAAAGCTGTCCGCCCCGGGCTTGCCGCGCAAGCGATAGGCCGTCTCCCGCGCCATGCCGACAAACGCCGCCGCAGCGGCCACCGATCCGGTCTGCGCGAGCATGCCGATAAACTCGGCCTGGCGGAGCGGGGTCCAGCCATCGGCGCGGGCGCGCGTGGGGACGGGGTGGAAGGGCGGGATGCGCGGGGGTGGGGGTGTGGAGCGGGTCATGCCGCCGGGATGGGCGGGATGGCGCAGTGTAGGAAAGGGGCGATAGCTGCCGTTGCGCAAACGACCCCAGTGCGCAAATCGAACCTGCCAGATCAGGAAGCGACGACGAATGGTGATCCCGGCGCCGCTTGCCCACCGCAACTCCCGTTTCATCGCGCCAGAAGGCGACTTCAGGCCTCAGGAATCCAGTGATTGCGACAGGCGCAATCTTTCCGCCGCAGCAGTCCGTGAGGTTGAGATCACATGATCAACGCCCTCAATCGTTATGGCAAACAAGCCATTCTCGGTGACGCCAACGAAGCCTTTTTCTTTCAGATACCAGATGTGAAAATCGAAATTCTCATCAGAGCAGTTGATATATTCCATCAAGGAATGATGCCCCAATCCCGGCTCTTTAGGATACTCTCTCCTTCTTCTATACAGATGCAGCAAAATCCTTGAGTGGGACTCCGCGTCGGTTAGAGCTTCCTTGTCCTCACCAACAGGACCTTCAACTGGCGAAAAGATATATCCGGTTTGTAGGGAGTATATCTCATCGTATTCCATTCTCCGCTCATGGGATCGCAGAGCGCGGTAGGCCTCGATGACGCTTGAAAAAAGTTCTGTGTCGGCAGTTTCTGGATGATCCGGATGGTAGAGTTTGGCCAAGTGCCGATAAGCCGCCTCTAGTGCCTTAGCCTCACAATCTGGGCTGACATTCAGGATCCGGTAAAAATCAACAAATGATCGATCTTCGCTCATCTAGAACTCTACCTGACCATGATGACTGAGTTTAGTCTTGGGGGAGCGACATATCACAGCCCTGATCGGGCGACATCTTCTCTACTACGAATTACGTGTTGTGAAAGCACATCGGGAGTTCGTCAAGCTAGGCGGATCGACAACCCGAAACTTCCCGCTGACGTACTGTCGCGTGGTCAGGTCAGGACTGATTTGATCGCGTCAGGTAACGTTCCATTCCAGCCATCAAGCGCCCAAACAAAAAGGCCGGCAGGATCGCTCCCACCGGCCTCATTTGTCTTTATCCCGAAGGAAGGTGGCTTAGCCGCCTTCAACCTCGGTCAGGTCCAGCTTCAAGCCCGGGCCCATCGAGGAGGTGATCGACACCTTCTGGATGTACTTGCCCTTGGCGCCGGTCGGCTTGGCCTTGGCTACGGCGCCGGTCAGCGCCTTGAAGTTGGCGATCAGCGCATCGTCAGCGAACGACAGCTTGCCGATGCCGCTGTGGATGATGCCCAGCTTCTCCACGCGGAATTCCACCTGGCCGCCCTTGGCGTCCTTCACGGCCTGCGCCACGTTGGGAGTTACCGTGCCCAGCTTGGGGTTCGGCATCAGGCCCTTGGGGCCCAGGATCTTGCCCAGGCGACCGACCACACCCATCATGTCCGGCGTGGCGATCACGCGGCCATAATCGAGGTTGCCGTTCTGCATGTCTTCCATCAGGTCTTCGGCGCCGACCTTGTCGGCCCCGGCGTCCAGTGCCTTCTGCACGTTGTCACCGCGGGCGAACACGGCAACCTTCACGTCCTTGCCGGTGCCCGAGGGCAGCGACACCATGCCGCGGACCATCTGGTCGGCGTGGCGCGGATCGACGCCCAGATTCATCGCCACTTCAACGGTCTCGTCGAACTTGCTGGCGTGGGTACGCAGCAGGGTGATGGCTTCGTTCACGGTGTACAGCTTCTCGCGGTCGAGAGTGGCGAGAACCTTCTGCTTCTTGGTCTGCTTAGCCATCGGTTCAGCCCTCCACCACGTCGAGGCCCATCGAACGGGCGGTGCCCTCGATGATCTTCATGGCCTGATCGATATTGTTCGCGTTGAGATTGACCATCTTGGTCTCGGCAATCTCGCGCACCTGGGTGCGGGTTACCTTGCCGGCGGTGATCTTGCTCGGTTCCTTCGACCCGCTCTTCAGGCCGGCGGCCTTCTTCAGCAGGTAGCTGGCGGGCGGGGTCTTGGTGATGAAGGTGAAGCTGCGATCGCCGTAGACGGTGATCTTCACCGGGATCGGCATGCCCTTTTCAAGCTCGCCAGTGGCGGCGTTGAAGGCTTTGCAAAATTCCATGATGTTCACGCCGCGCTGGCCCAGTGCGGGGCCGATCGGCGGCGAGGGGGTGGCAGAGCCCGCGGGCACCTGCAGGTTGATGTAACCTTCAATCTTCTTGGCCATGGAGCCAGCTCCTTTTTCTCACTGTCGGGCGCTGCTGCCAGCACCCTCATGGTAAGCGGTGATAACGGCCGGTTGCCCGGCCTCCCGCATGGATTCCCTGTTGGGAAGGCGCGCGCCTAGTGGAAGGGCGCGCAATTCGCAAGCGAATTACTTGACCAGCTCGACCTCGTCGAAGCCCATTTCCACCTGCGTGGCGCGGCCGAAGATCGACACGGCCACCTTGACGCGGCTCTTTTCGAAATCGAGTTCTTCCACCGTGCCATTGAAGCTGGCGAAGGGGCCGGCGTTGACCTTGACGCTGTCGCCGATCTCGTAATCGATGTTGATTTCGCGCTTGGGGGCGGCCTGCGCCGCGGCCACGCCGCCGAAATAGCGCGCGGCTTCCTTCTCGGAAATCGCCTGCGGCTTGCTGCCCGATCCCAGGAAGCCGGTGACCTTGGGGGTGTTCTTGACAAGGTGATAGACGTCATCGGTCAGCTGCAGCTTGGCCAGCACGTAGCCGGGCATGAACTTGCGCTCGACCTGCACCTTCTTGCCGCGCTTGATCTCGGTCACGGTCTCGGTCGGCACTTCGACCGCTTCCACGCCATCGGACAGGCCCAGCCGCTCGGCCTCGGACAGGATCGAATCGCGCACCTTGTTCTCGAAGCCGGAATAAGCGTGGATGATGTACCAGCGGGCCATTTGGGTGGTCTCTCTTCAGTCTGGATCAGATGTTAAGCGGATCAGGCGAGCGACAGCAGCCAGCGCACCACGGCGCCGAACAGCGTATCCACGCCCAGGAAAAACAGCGACAGGATCAGCATCAGGATAAACACGAAGATCGCCGTGCGGACCGTCTCGTCCTTGCTGGGCCAGACGATCTTCTTACCTTCGGCCTGCACCTGCTTGAAGAAAGCAGCGGGGCTGGTGCGCGGGGTCTTGCCATCCTCGGCCATGATACTTGCCTTGTGCCTGCACGCACCCGAGTCGGGCGCGGCGTTGAATTCAGTTCGCCTTTCCCCATAGGACCATCGCCGCCCCGGTCGCTCTGGACCGGGAGGGGCGTGATTGTTCCGATGTCGGAAGACGGGGGGCTATTTAGGCGGGCGGCGCCAGCTTGGCAAGGGTGCCCAACGTCCGGCCGCGCTGCCACACCAGCCATACCAGCACGGCGGCCGCCAGCGGCATCAGGTTGACCCCCAGTGGCAGCGCCGCCGCGCGGGTGGCGTAAGGCGCCAGGAACAGCGCCACCAGCAGCAGCTTCTCGTATGGCGCAAAGCCATGCCGCAGCCCTTGTTGCACCAGCCACAGGATCGGCAGGACCAGGAACGGCAAGTCGTAATTGAACAGGTAGGGCGAGGCGAGCGCCGTGGCCGCCAGCGCCAGCGCGCCGGTCGCCATTCCCGCCTCTGGCCCATCATTGCCGAACGCTTTCCACGATCGCATCACCAGCCAGACCATGCCCAGCGCCAGTACCACGTTGGCGACCAGCGCGGGCGTGGCGGGCATGACCAGCCGCAATTGGCCGTACAGCGTTGCCATGCGCAGGTGGAAGGCATCATCGCCGTGGTTCATGATCTGCGCGCTGGCTTCCCAGCTGGTGGTATAGGCCAGCATGGTGGCCGTGCCGAACACCGCCCACGACAGCAGCAGCAGGCCCAAGCCGCTGCCCGCTGCCGCCGCGATGGTGGTCCAGCGCCGGCCCGCCAGCAGCCAGAACGGCAGCAGCAGCGCCAGGTGCGGCTTGACGATCAGCGCGCCGATCAGCACGCCCGAGAGCACCGGCCGCCGGTCAACCAGCGCGATTGCCGCCACCAGCAGGGCGCCGGTGACAAAGCCGTTCTGCGCATGCCCGGCGGCGATCAGCGCGCCGGGAAACACCAGCACGATGGGCCACAACTTCGGGAAGGCGCGAATCGTTGCCCAGGCCCATGCGGCATAGCCAACGGCCACCCACGCCAGCCACGCCAGCGGATAGGGCAGCGCCCCGAACGGCGTGGTGACAAACAGGAACGGCGGCGGATTGACGAACACGAAGAAACCGCTGGCGCCGGTTGCGGTCTGCACCCGCTCCTGCACGGCAAGGTCATATGCCGCAGCCGGATCGCCCGCCAAGGTCACCTGCCCCGCGCCCCAGAAAGCCAGGAAATCGCTGCCCGTGGGCGTCATCGCCTTCAGGTAGGAATTGGCCAGCAAGGCCAGGCTGGCGAGGCCCAGAAGCACGGCATAGCCACGCACGCGGCCGCCATCGAGCCAAGCCGCTTCGCGCAAATGGGTGAGCCAAGTCATGAACCTGCGTTAAGCCGGTATGGTTAAATTTGAGTTGGAAAAGCTAGCCTCGCCCTCAAGCGGCCCCACAGAGTCCGCAAGGGCGACCGACTGCCCGCAACGCGGCCAGCTTGCTGGCCGCCAGGCGAGGACGAAGGGCCGGACGGCCCTTCACAACACCAAAGATAAGGTATTGGCAGGGGCGATAGGATTCGAACCTACGACCCTCGGTTTTGGAGACCGATGCTCTACCAGCTGAGCTACACCCCTGCAGGGAAGCGCGCCACTAAACCGCCTTGGCGGCGTTGGCAAGCGACGAGCGCGGAGCAATCTGCTATTGCTGCGTGCGATGCACGCCCAGTCGTCACCCCAGCACCCCGCCCCGCTCAGCACCGAACTGTTGCTGATGGCCTATCGCGGCGGCGTGTTCCCGATGGCCGATTCGCGCGACGATGACGAGATCTTCTGGGTCGAACCGCGTGAGCGGGCGATCATCCCGCTCGACAAGTTCCGCCTCAGCCGCAGCCTGGCCAAGGTGGTGCGGCAGGATCGCTTCCGGGTGACGTGCAACGCCGCCTTCGCGCAAGTGATTCGCGCCTGCGCCGCGCCGCGCACCGACCATCCCGATACCTGGA
>JAZKFK010000055.1:16867-21874 GCA_040386475.1 Pseudomonadota bacterium
GCGCAAGTGATTCGCGCCTGCGCCGCGCCGCGCACCGACCATCCCGATACCTGGATCAACACGCCAATCGAAGCGAGCTACATCGCGCTGCACGAAGCGGGCCATGCCCATTCGATCGAATGCTGGCTCGATGGCGCGCTGGTGGGCGGCCTTTATGGCGTCAGCTTCGAGCGGGTGTTCTGCGGCGAATCGATGTTCAGCCGGGCGGACAATGCCAGCAAGGTGGCGCTGGCGTGGCTGGTGGCGCTGATGCGCATGGCGGGATACCGGCTGCTGGATTGCCAGTTCATCACCGATCACCTGGCCAGCATGGGCGCGGTCACGGTGACCCGGCAGCGCTATCTGGAACTGGTCGCTGCCGCCCGTGCCGATGGGGTGCAGGCGAGTTTGCCCGCAGCCTTTGCTCAATTTTCAGGAGCTCAGTTTTCGGCCGGAGTCGCGGCTTCTGCCACCGGAGCGGCAGCAGGTTCTTCGGCAGCCGCAGCGGGTGCGGGTGCAGCCGCGCGCGCCGGGGCATTGCCCGAGCCAGTCGAGCGCGCCACCGGCGTCTCCTCGCCCGGAAAGCTCATCGCGCAATCCTTGACCCACACGTCGTAGATCGGGTGTTCCACCACGTTTACGGCGGGGGCTTCCTTGTACAGCCAGCCGGAGAACACGCGCAGCCACTGCGGATCGCCGCCGCCCTCGCTGCGTGTCAGCACCGAAACCTGCACGAAAGCGCCGGTCAGCGGCGGATCTTCCCACGGCGCCGTGCGCTCGCAGGCGGCCAGCCGGATCACCACGTCGCCCACGCGGCGCGCCTCGCCCGGCTTCATTTCGATGTCTTGCGACAGGTTGTTGCGCTTGTTGATCAGGCCGATCGTGGCCACCCGCTCGGCCATCGGCGTACCGGGGCCGGTGCCTTGCGTTACCGGCGCGGCGGGCGCGGCCAGTTCCTCGGGCACGACGGTTTCCTGCGGCGCGGGCGGCGGCGCGTCACCCTGGCAGGCGGCCAGCGCCAGCATTGCCGCACCTGATAGGGCCCCGGCAATTGCGAGGCGGGCAGGCCTCACGCTTCAGGCGTCCAGGCTTCGTAATCGCCGGTGGCGGCAGCGCGCTTGCCACCCTTCTCCAGCGCACCGGCGGGACGATAGGCGTCAACCGTGCCGGTGGCGTTGGGGGTGAAATCCACTTCCCAGATGCGCGGCGGCGGCAAATGGCTTTCGGGCAGCGCATCGTACGAATGGTGCAGCCAGCCGTGCCATTCGGCCGGCACGCGGCTGGCATCGTTGGCGCCGTTGTAGATCACCCATCGCCGCTCGAAAGCGCCGTCGGCCACCTTGCGCGCGCGGTGATAGGTATTGCCTTGCGCGTCGGTGCCGACCTGCTCGCCCTTGCGGGCCGACCACAGCATGGTGCCGATGGTGGCGCCATCCCACCAGGTGAAGATTTTTCCGAAGATTCCCATGAGAGGGGCCGTTACCCGTTTTTGCAGGGGATGCGCAAGCGCGCCCGCCCGATTTGCCTTACCATTCTACCGTATCGCCCGGCCCGATCCCCAGTTGCGCTGCGCGTCCGCCGTTCAGTTCCAGCACGGCCATGGCGGGCGCGGTAGAGGGCAGCGATTCGTCGGAATAGGGCACGGCATTGGCCCGGATGTTGATCACCTTCCTGTCCGGCCCGATAAAGATGATGTCGAGCGGGATAACCGTGTTGTGCATCCAGAAGCTGGCCATGCGGACCTGCGCCAGCGGGAAGATCATCCCTTCATCGGCGCCCATCGCGGTGCGGAACATCAGCCCGCGCTGCTGTTCCTGCCCCGTGGCAGCCACTTCCACGCGGAAGGCATGGCGCTGGCCACTCGCAGTGGTGACGGTGAGCGGGATGATCGCCAGCCCCGATACCGGATGAACCGCCGGTTCCACCGTGGCGGCGGCATCTCCGGCAGAGCCTTGCGTGGAGCAGGCCGCCAGTGCCATCGCGCCGGCAATAGCAGCTACCCGCAGCAATTTACGCCCCGCAGCACTTTAACCAAAGCCATCGTCCGATTCTCCGTCCAGTTCGGCCGCCCAGGTCTCGGCTGCGGCAATGCTGGCTGCATTGACCATTTCGCGCGCCATGTCGAGATCGTGGCCCGCCCGCAGCATGGCGGCCAGCTGCTTTTCGCGTAACGCCCGGTCTGCCTCGACCAAACCGAACGGGCCGAACCTGCGCTTGCGGGCCATCACCAGCGCGGCGCGGCGGCCTTCGGCCAGATCACTCGTCACCTCGTCGCGCAAGGTCTGGTCCACGCCCGCTTCGGCCAGCGCCTGGTGCACGCGGCGCGCGCCATAACCGCGCCGTTGCAGGCTGGTGCCGCGCATTCTGGCAAAGGCAGCATCGTCGATATAACCCAGCTCGGCAAAGCCGGCGACCAGCGCCGCGAGATCGGGGCGCTCCTCGCCTTCGGTCCACCCGCGTTCGTGCAATTTGCGCCCCAGATAACGTTCCAGCTTGCCGGCCGAGGTGGCATATCGCGCCACATAGGACAGCGCCAGATCTCGCAATTGCGCCGCATCCAGCGGGCGTTTCACCCGCTTGCCTTGCTGACACTCTTGTTTATAGGCCGCCATTCTGATCAATGTTCCGGTTCAGGCGGCCATATTCGTGCCACACTTCCTCTGAAATGGGAAAGTCTGTCATCCGGCCTGTCTTCAAGTGGCCGGGGTCGCACCGGGGGAAGCGCCAGCAAGGCGGCGCATTATGAGGGTTGCCGTAACTCCATGACCGAACTTGTGCCCACACCCAACGATTGCGCGCTGCCGCGCATCCGCTCGGAATTCGCGACCTTCAACGATGCGGTCGACTATGCCGCCAGAAGTGCCAAGGGCCTCAACTTTCACGACATGCGCGGCGATCTGGAACGGGTCTATCCCTATTCCGAAATGCGCGCCGATGCCGTGGACATGGCCTATCGTCTGATCGCGGCGGGCGTTGGCCCCACGGACCGCGTGGCGCTGATCGCCGAAACCGGGCCTGATTTCGCCGCGCTGTTCTGTGCCTGCACCCTGGCCGGTGCCTGGCCAGTGCCGTTGCCGCTGCCGACCACATTCGGTGGCAAGGACAGCTATATCGGCCAGCTGGGCGTGCAATTGCACAGCTCTGACCCGAAGATGCTGATTTATCCGCCCGAGATTGCCGAGATGGCGCAGGCGGCCGCTGACCGGCAGGGTTGCCTTGGCGTTGCCTGGGACGAACTGGCGCAGCGCCCCGCCGTTCCGGTGGCCCTGCCCAAGGCCGATCCGGACGATATCTGTTACCTGCAATATTCCAGCGGCTCTACCCGCTTCCCGCAAGGTGTGGCGGTGACGCACCGGGCGCTGCTGCACAATCTTTATGGCCATGCCGCCAGCATGAACATCGGCGAAGGCGATCGCGGGGTCAGCTGGCTGCCGTGGTATCATGACATGGGGCTGGTCGGCTGCTTCCTCTCGATGGTGGCCAACCAGGTAAGTGCGGATTACCTGAAGACCGAGCATTTCGCCCGCCGCCCGCTGGCCTGGCTGGACCTGATCAGCCGCAACCAGGGCAGCTCGCTCAGCTACTCGCCCACCTTCGGCTATGACATCTGCGCCCGGCGCATTTCCAGCCAGAGCAACGTGGCCGAACGGTTTGACCTGTCGCGCTGGCGGCTGGCCGGCAACGGTGCGGACATGATCCGGCCTGACGTGATGCAGAACTTCGTCAACGCCTTTGCCCCTGCCGGGTTCAAGGCCAGCGCCTTCACCCCCAGCTATGGCCTGGCCGAAGCGACGCTGGCGGTAACGGTGATGCCGCCGGGCGAAGGCATCCGCGTGGAACTGGTTGAGGAAGAGCGCCTGTCCGGTGGCCGCCGCGACCTGTCGCGCCCCGCTCGCTATCGCGCCATCGTCAATTGCGGCAAGCCGCTGCCCGATATGGACGTGGAGATCCGCGGTGAAGGCGATACCATCCGGTCCGATCACCAGATCGGCAAGGTTTGGTGCCGTGGTCCGTCGGTGATGCACAGCTACTTCCGCAACAGCCAAGCCACCGAGGAGTGCCTGGTTGATGGCTGGCTGGACACCGGCGACATGGGTTACATGGCCAACGGCTACCTGTTCATCGTCGGCCGGGCGAAGGACATGATCATCATCAACGGCAAGAACCACTGGCCGCAGGATATCGAGTGGGCGGTGGAGCAATTGCCCGGCTTCAACCACGGCGACATTGCCGCTTTCGCCATCGAGATGGAAAACGGCGAGGAAGCCCCCGCCGTGCTGGTCCACTGCCGCGTGTCCGATCCGGACGAGCGGGTGAAACTGCGCGACGAGATCCGCGACAAGGTGCGCGCGATCACCGGCATGAACTGCGTGGTCGAACTGGTGCCCCCGCGCACGCTGCCGCGCACGTCATCGGGCAAGCTGAGCCGCGCCAAGGCCCGCAAGATGTACCTGGAAGGCGACATCGAGCCTTACGACCTGGCGGCCTAGAGCATTGCTCCGGCGGCCTGCACCGGCCCCAGCAGCAGCACGCCCAGCAAGGTTACCAGCGCCAGCAGGCTGACGCCCCACACCAGCGTGCGCACCTTGGGCACGCCCGACCAGTACAGCGGCAGGTAGACCACCCGGGCGACCAGCCAGGTGATCGCGGCGATTTCGCTGATCGCGCTGGCCTTGCCCGCCACGGCAATGCCCAGCAGCGCCACGATGGCGATGGGGAAGGTCTCGGCAAAGTTGTCACGTGCGCGTTCCAGGCGCCCGGCAATGGCGTTCAGCGGCGGCAAGTCCTCGTCGCGCGCGCCCATGTTCCACGTCTTGCCATATTGCTGCGTCTTGAAATGCACCGCCAGCATGATGTGCGCCAGCAGCAGCAGCGCGCCCAGCGCCAGCACGGTCAGTTCAGTGGTCATAACGGTCGCCTCCTGTCGGTCGGCAGGGTATAGCATTGTCCTGCACGGGCGAACGCTTGAAATACGTGTCTTGCCCCCCTAATACAGTGATTGATGCAATTGTTGGGTGAGTGACGACC
>JAZKFK010000056.1:0-4627 GCA_040386475.1 Pseudomonadota bacterium
AGCCCCTCCGCCCATTCCGGCTTGCGACCGCCCCCCGACGGTCTGGTTGTCGGGTTGGTCTTGTCTGACCCTACCATTTGCAATGTGATACCTCGCTGTTGTGCGCCCCTGGCCAGGCCTGGCCCCCCGCGCAGTGAGTTAATTTGTCGAACCGGAACGAAAACCGCGCTATTCGGTTCCCGAAGAGATGGACGTTACCGGCGAGGCAGGTTTGACAAAAGGTAAGGCGACCCGCAACCGCGTACAGCGGTGGCTGGTCAGCAACCCGCGCGCCACGCCGCTGGGCATCTTCCTGCTGGTGGTGGCAGTGACTCTGCTGTCGATCTTCGCCATCGAGCGCAGCGAAGGGCAGCGCAATGACGCCCTGCAAAGCAGTCGGTCGGGCGCCATCGCCAACGCGCTGGAGCGGCGGGCCAATGCCAGCGCCGCATACTTGCGCGCCGGGGCAGCGCTGATTGCTTCGCAAGGCGGCGATGTGGAGCCTGACGAGTTCCGCCGGTTCGTGTCCGAGTTGCGGCTGGACGCGGATTCGCGCGGGGCCGAAGGGATCGGCTGGGCCAAGGTGTTGAGGCCTGGCGAGGAAGTAGCGTTCAATTCCCTGCTCGAGGCCTCTGCCGCCGTGCCTTCGCAACTCCACCCCGCGCGCAAGGCCGATCAACCGTTCATGGTGCCGGTCACCTACCTGCAACCCGATACCGACCGCAACCGCCTGGCGCTGGGGTTCGATATGTTTTCCGAACCAACCCGCCGCCGGGCCATGCAAGAGGCCGAGCGCAATACCCGGCCAACCGCATCGGGAGCGGTGATCCTGGAGCAGGATGACGAAAGCCAGCGACCGGGCTTTTTGATCTACATGCCGGTGTTTGCCATCATTGCCGGCCAGCGGCAGCTGCGCGGCTTCGTCTATAGTCCGTTCAACGGCGATGATTTCCTGGCCAGCGCGCTGGAACTGGAGGATGCCGGCATTTACCTGGTATCGCTGTATGATGGCTGGGGACCGGGCAGCAAGCTGCTGGCCACCACTTCACCGGGGCAAGTGCCATCGGGCAAGGTGGTGCGCTTGCAGGTAAACATGGCCAATGTCCCCTTCCGTATTGAAGTGGGGCGCAACGGCACGCCAACGCTTTCGCGGCTATCGATGGCGACGCTGGTGTTTGGCCTGCTGGCGGCAATCCTGCTGATGCTGCTGGTGCGCATGTTGACGCGGCAGGCGCTGGAGGATGAAGCCTCGCTTGAATGGTTCGAGGAGCAATCGGCCATCCGCAACACGCTGACGCGAGAATTGAACCACCGGGTCAAGAACACGCTGGCCAACGTCCTCTCGATCATTGCACTGACCCGCAGGCGCGGCGGCAGTCTGGACGAATTTGCCGACGGGCTGGACGGCCGCATCCGCGCGCTATCAGCCACGCATGACCTGCTGACCATGTCCGATTGGGGCGCCACGCCCATCCGTGCGTTGGTTGACGCTGAACTCAACCCTTACGCCTTCGAGGTGGAACACACGGTCAGCATCGAGGGACCGGATGTGGAACTGGCGCCTAACGATGCCTTGTCGCTGGGCCTGGCGATCCACGAACTTGCCACGAATGCCGCCAAGTACGGCGCGCTCAGCCGCCCTGGGGGACGTGTGGAAGTGACCTGGGAGCGCATGGGCGATGATCTGGTCAAGGTCGAGTGGCAGGAAAGCGGCGGGCCGGAAGTTACCCGCCCCGAACGGCGCGGCTTCGGCACTGATCTGATCGAACGCGTAGTGGCGCAGGAGTTGCGCCAGCCGGTGAAACTGGAATTCCTGGCCGCAGGGCTGCGCTGCGTGCTGACGATCCCGGTGCGCCGCCCCACGCAATTCGCCATCCGCGCCAGCCGCATCAAGGGGCAGCGCGGGCCGGTTCCGGCACGGTAAGCTGAACCCCGGCCGCCACAGCGGGCGGCACGGGGATCAGGTGCAGGTCAGGTGAACTGGCGGGTGTCGATCGGCAACTTGCGCACGCGCTTGCCGGTCAAGGCAAACAACGCATTGGTCAGCGCCGGGATCACCGGCGGCAAGGCAGGCTCGCCAAGACCGGTGGGCGCATTGTCCGACATCACGAACTCCACGTGCAGGTTTGGCACCATCGGCATGCGCGGCAGCTGATAATTGTGGAAGTTCGATTGCTTGGCTGCGCCGCCCTCGATCTCCACTGCCAGCTGCAATGCCTGGCCCAGGCCATCGATGATCGCACCTTCGACCTGGTTCATGGCACCGTGCGGATTGATGATGTGGCTGCCCACGTCACCTGCGGCCCACACATCATGAATCACTACCTGGTTGCGCGCATCGAGACTGGCTTCGACCACTTCGGCAAAATAGCCCATGTGGCTGAAGTAGAAGCCGAAGCCCTTGGCGCGGCCTGCTGCGGCGGGTTCGCTCCAGCGGGCCATGTCCATCACCTTGCGGGTGACAGCGGCCAGCCGGTGCGGGTTGAAGCCGGGGGTGGGGCCAAAGAAGCCGGGCTCGGTCGGATCTGGCTCGGCACCTTCGATCAGGTCCAGCATCAGCGTGGGCAGATCCTTGCCGGTTTCGTGCGCCACTTCATCGAGGAAGCTCTGGAACACGAAGGCCAGCGCGTTGCTGGTCGGTGCCCGCAGCGCGCCCATCGGCACGGCGGTGGCCAGCTTGGTCTGCGCATAGCGGACGTTGGGCACATAGTTGGCCGGGAACTCGGCGGCTGGCATCGAGGCCGGGTTGAACGGTCCGGGCGGGCGATCGAAGGTGACGAAGTGATCGTCGATCCCCACCAGCTTGCCGGCATCGTCCAGCGCCGCGCGCAGCTTGTGATAACCGGCCGGGCGATAGAAGTCTGACCGCACGTCGTCCTCGCGGCTCCAGATCAACTGCACCGGCGTGCCGGGCATACGCTTGGCAATGGCCGCCACCTGGACCATGTAATCGTTGGTCAGGCGCCGGCCGAAACCGCCACCCATGCGGGTGATGTGCACGGTGACCTTGTCCGGTGTCAGGCCCAGGTACTGGGCGACCGCGCCCTGTCCGCCTTGCGGCGTCTGCGACGGGGCCCACATTTCCATGTGGCCATCTTCGTGCATCAGCGCGGTGCAGTTCATCGGCTCCATCGCCACGTGGGCCAGGAACGGATAGGCGTATTCGGCCTCCACCACCTTGGCGGCACCGGCAAACGCAGCGCCGATATCACCCTTGTTGGCGAAAACCTCCTGCGGCTCACCGCTGGCAAAGGCAGCAGCCGCAGCGGCATCATAGCCGGCGGTCGAATGGCTCGCCCAGTCGCCGTTGTCCCACTGCGGGGACAGGACCGAGCGGGCGCGGTTGGCCAGCCACCAGTTGCTGGCAATCACGGCCACGCCGTCAACCAGATCCTCGGCATTGCCGTTGCCTTCCACGGTAAAGGCATCGATCACGCCGGGCTGCGCCTTGGCGGCATCGGTATTGGCCGATAGCAAGCGCGCGCCGAACACGGGCGAACGCTCGTAAGCGGCATAGACCATGCCGGGCAGCTGCGTATCGACGCCGAAGATCGGCTCACCCCTGACGATGCGCGGGCTGTCGATCCCGCCGATGGCGCGGCCGATAATGCGGAAATTGGCGGCGCTCTTCAGCGGTACCTGCGCCAGGTCGGGCACGGGCATGGCGGCGGCTTCGGTCGCCAGTTCGCCAAAGGTGGCGCGGCGGCCGCTGGCGGCATGAACCACCACGCTGGGCTCGGTCGTCAGGCTGGCGGCATCGACGCCCCAGCGCTGCGCGGCGGCGGCCAGCAGCATCTGGCGCGCGGCGGCGCCGGTCTGGCGCATCGGTATCCAGTTCATCGGCGTGGCAAAGCTGCCGCCGGCCAGCTGCATGCCATAGCGTGCGGCATCGGTGTCGCCCTGCAGAATGCTGACCTGGTCCCAATCGGCATCCAGTTCCTCGGCGATCAGCATGGGCAGCATGGTCTTGATGCCCTGGCCGATCTCCGGGTTCTTGCCGATGATGGTGATGGTGTTGTCAGGATTGATGGTGATGAAGGCACCCAGCATGCCAGCTTCACCAGCGGCTCCTGCGGGGCTGGCGACGGCGCGCGCTGCCATCGGCAGGGTGGCGGTCAGCGCCAGGCCGCCGCCGATCAGGGCCGAAGCCTTGAGGAAGCCGCGACGGGCCAGGGCGATATCGAGGGTGGGGGATAGGTTACGCATTAGCCGTTCCCTCCTGCGCCACGCGGGCAATCGCCTGGTTGATCCGCTTGTAGCAGGCGCACCGGCAGATGTTGCCGCGCATGGCGTTCTCGATCTCGTCCTGGCTGGGGTTGGGATTGCTGGTCAGCAGCGCCGTGGCATTCATCAGCTGGCCCGCCTGGCAATAGCCGCACTGCATCACGTCTTCTTCCAGCCATGCCGCCTGCAGCGCCTGGCCGACCGGCGATTCGCCCAGCGCCTCGATCGTGGTCACCTGCTTGGTGCCGATCGAGCCGACGGGCAGGCTGCACGAGCGCGTGGCCACGCCGTCCACATGGACCGTGCAGGCCCCGCACATCCCGATGCCGCAGCCAAACTTTGTGCCAACCATGCCCAGTTCCTGGCGGAGCGCCCACAGCAGGGGCATATCCTGCGGCGCGTCAATCTCGCGCGTCTCGCCGTT
>JAZKFK010000057.1:0-8167 GCA_040386475.1 Pseudomonadota bacterium
GCATTGACGGCCTGACCTTCGTCAACGCCCGCCTGTTGCCGCCAGGCCAGCTGGGCCCGCAATGCCCTGTGGGCGTGCCGTCCTCGCCACCGGCCTGCTTCGATTACGGGTATGCTACCATCACCACTTCGGGAGGCCCCAACCTCTATTCGCCGGAATGGACCTACAACTTCGGCGTCGAATACGAGATCGACCTTGGCGGCGCTTCGCTCATCCCGCGGGTCCACTACGGCTACGTCGGACCGCGCTTCAATTACCTGGCCTATGCCGCAACCGACCGGCTGGCCGGGCGCGGGCTGGTGTCGGCGCAGGCAATGCTCGAGATCGGCGACTGGGAAATTGAGCTGTGGGCCAACAACCTGACCAACAAGGTCTACGTTTCGGGCCGGTCGGGCGACAACGAATTCGTGGGTGTACCGCGGGAATACGGATTGCGGCTCGGTTTCGCGTTCTGACCAGGCCAGCACAGACAGTTAGGAAAGAACAAGATGACGATGTTTCGCCACGCCCTGATGGGCGCGTTCGGCAGCGCTTGCCTGGTTTTGGGTGCCCCCGCGGCTTGGGCGCAGGATGCCGCTTCGGCAGAGGTTTCGCCGGTATCGCCAACAGTGCAGCAGGTACGCCGCGCCATCCTCAACCGGGAGGTCAACGCGTTCTACTTCCAACACATGGACTCGCTGTTCTTCACCCGACCGGTTCCAGCCGGTAACATGCCGTGGCCGCTGGCCCGGCGGGATGTGCAGCCCGACATTGCCTATAGCTGGCAGGGGCAGGAGCACGATCTCGGGGCCTTCATGGATCGCACTTACACCAATGCGCTTGTGGTGCTGAAGGATGGCCAGATCGTAACCGAGATATACCGCAACAACAGCAGCGACCAGACCCGCTTTGCGTCCTGGTCAATGGCCAAGTCGTTCGTGTCCACCCTCGTCGGTCTGGCCGTGACCGAGGGCCGGATCGCCTCCATTGACGACCCGGTGACCCGTTACCTGCCCGAGCTTGCCGGCGGCGCCTACGCCGATGTCACGATCCGCCAGGTGCTGACCATGAGCTCCGGTGTGGATTACGAGGAGCGCTACGATTTCGAGAACCCCGGCATCGCCGCGTGGAACCACGAGAACGCGCTGGTGCAGAACCGCATCCGCTTTGCGGATGCTGCGCGGACCATCGGCCAGGCCCGCAGGCCGGGCGAGGTGTTTGCCTACAAGACCATCGACACCGCCGTGCTCGGCTGGCTGGTGGAGCGGGTGACCGATCGCCCGATCGCCCAGTACATGTCGCAAAAGCTGTGGGAGCCGCTCGGCGCGGAGCGGGACGGGTTCTTCATCATGGATGGCCCGGCCGGCGTGGGCCGCGAATTCACCGGAGCCGGTTTTGCCGCCACTGCGCGCGATTACGCCCGCTTTGGCCAGATGGTTCTGGATGAGGGCCGGGCAAACGGACGGCAGATCGTGCCGGCCCAATGGTTGCGCGCGGCGACGCACCCGGCGATGGGTGAGGGCGCTGAAGGCGGTTACGGCTATCAGTGGTGGACGGTGCCGGATTCCGATGCATTCTACGCCTTGGGGCTGGAGGGGCAGTTCATCTATATCGATCCGGCGAGCCGGACGGTGGTGGTCAAGCTCAGCTATATCCCGCTGGAGGAAGAGGGCGTCTATGGCGAGGTGCTGACCGGCATGGCAGCACTGGCGCGGTGGAATCCGCAATGATGCGGCGGGGGCGGATCCTGGCGTTCTTCGCGGGGCTAGCTTGTCTGGCCCAAGCCGAGCCATCTTTCGCGCAAGAACCGCAACCCCAGGTCCACCAGCCTTTCTGGCAGCAGCGCCTGAGTGGCTGGCTGCCCGTGCGGGACGGAACCGAGTTGCGTTTCAGCGTGCTGTTGCCACAAGGCGAGGGCCCGTTTCCCGTCATCATCAACTACAGTGGCTATGACCCCGGAGCGATCGGTGGACCGGCTTACCTGGCTGACGATACCGCCATGTCGGTCAATCTGGACCGCACGCTGGTGCAGGCTGGCTACGCTGTTGTTGGCATAAACGCGCGCGGCACGGGATGCTCCACCGGCACGTTCGACTTCCTGGGCCCGGCTTACGGCATCGACGGGTACGACGCGGTGGAGTGGGTTGCCGCGCAGCCGTGGTCCAGCGGCGCGGTCGGCATGGCCAACTGGTCTTGGGCCGGGATGTCGCAACTGGCGACGGCGATTGAACAACCCCCGCATCTCAGGGCCATTGCACCCGGCATGGTGCTGGCCGATGCCCGGCTGGACAGCTGGGCACCCGGCGGCGTGCCGGCACCGGCCTTCGTTGCTGGCTGGTGGGACTACCTGCAATCCCGCTGGGCGACAGTGGAGGCCAGCGCGCGGGCGGAAGGCGATGCCATGTGCCTTGATCGCCTGGCCCGCAATAAAGTAACCGCTGAGCCGAACCGCCTGTCCAATGTGGTGATCCGGCATCCTTTGCGGGATGCCTTTATCGAACAGCGCAACCTTGCGGCACGCACGCACCGGATTACGGTGCCAGTTCTGTCGATGACTGCCTTTCAGGATGAAGCGGTCACCTCGCGCGACGGCCACTATCAGGAAACGCTGACCCCCGGTCTGTTGTGGCAGGTGCAGACCAACGGCGGCCACGACCTGTATGAATCGGTCCGCTTCCGCGAGACACTGGTCGCCTTCTTCGATCGGTTCGTGAAGGGCGTGGACAATGGCTTCGATGCCAAGGCCCGGTTGGAACTGTGGCTGGAAAGCACTTCGACGGGGGAGGGTCATGCCTTCCAGGAAGCCGTCCAGCCACGCAGCGTGGTGACTTCGGCCGATCCGGTGCCGCCCCTGGGGCCGCTGGAGCTTCACCTGCAGGCAGGGGGCGGGATGACTGGCACACTGCCATCTGCCTCAATGCCAGCCAGCTATGCCTATCCGGTCGGCGGACCATTGGTGAATGTCGATGCTGATGCCTGGGGGCCGATGCCTGCTACCTGGCGCGAAGGAAGCCTGGCCTTCACCTCGCCGCCGCTTGATGCAGGGCTGCTGGCTTATGGTCCGGCCAGCGCGGACCTGTGGCTATCGTCCACCGCCACCGATGCAGATGTGCAGGTTACTCTGACCGAGCTGCGGAGGGATGGACAGGAGATGTTCGTCCAGCGCGGCTGGCTGCGCCTGTCCAATCGCGCGCAGGACCCGGCACGGGCGACCGTATTGCGGCCGTTCCCGCTCGACCGGCCGGAGACGATGGAGGCTCTGCGCCCCGCAGAACCCGTGCTGGCGCGCGTGGAGCTCCCCAAATTTGCCCACCCGTTCCGCACCGGTTCGCGCATCCGCATCTGGATCGATACGCCAAGCGCTTGGGGCGGATACGGCTTCTCGCCTGCATCGCTGCCGGCGACCAATTTTCTGTGGCATGACCCTGAGCATTCCTCCCGGCTTGTCCTGGGAGTGTGGCGTGATGTCGCAGTCGTGGGGGAGCTATCCCGCTGCGGCGAGGTGCTGCGTCAGCCGTGCCGTCCCGATCCCATTTCCGACAATCATGGAGCTTTGCGATGACTGACTTTACCGCATTCGACCGGCGCAGCTTCGTTGCTGGCTCGCTGGCGCTGGGCACGCTGGCACCGCACATAGCCCAGGCCACTACAGTCCCGCACCCCGCAAGCAATGGCTGGGGCCAACCGCTTGCGGTGGTAGACCCGATCCGAGTGGTCCTGGTGATGAACCTCGTCGTCACCTGCAGCGCGCCCGAAGCGATGGGCCCGGAACCGCGCAGCAAGGACGGCCTTCGCGGCGAATTCTGGCCGATTGTCGGCGGCCGCTTCGAGGGTCCCGGCATCCGCGGTGTGGTCATTCCCGGAGGGGCCGATTTCCCGGTTGTGCGGCCCGACGGGGTTGAAGTGATCGACGCCTTCTACCGCCTGCGCACGGACGATGGGGTGACTATCATCATCCACAACGTGGGCCTCACCTACCCTTCGGCCGACGCCGAATGGCCGCGCTTCCGGCTGACCCCCAGTTTCACCGCGCCGGTGGGGAAATACGATTGGTTGAACCGGGCGATCTTCCTCTCCACCCTGGTCGAGACGCCGCCGGAGATGGCGCTGGCGTCAGGGCCTGGACAGAACGACCGACTGATCCAGGTCTTCCGGGTGGATTAAAGTAACGCATTTGGGGTGCGATGGCTGCGCTAAAGGTGCGCGCAAGTTAGGACGTTGGATGCCAGACCTGCGAGTTAGCAAATTGCTAATTGACTGGTATCGCAAATTAAATGCCGATTTGTGGCGGCTTATTCAATCTTCCAGACCAAATCCTGCCAGTCCGCTTCCGGCCCAATTGCTGCCGTTCGGTCCTGTCAAGCCAAACGCACCTGATTGAAAAGTGAGCTTGCGAGGGTAGGGCAGACGTCATGCCCAGACCTCGCAAACCCGCCAGCCCGTTCCGGTATTTCAACTAATCACGTGAGGTGATCCGCCTGGTGGTGCTGATGTACGTCCACTTCCCGCTGTCGCTGCGGAACGTCGAAGACCTGCTGTTCGAGCGCGGGATCGACATTTGTCATGAGACCGTCCGCTACTGGTGGAACCGCTTCGGTCCGCTGTTCGCAGCAGATGTGCGGCGCCAGCGGGTCAGCCGCATGAAAGGCTTCCGGCAATGGAAGTGGCACCTCGACGAGGTGTACGTGAAAATCAACGGCGAGATGCATTACCTCTGGCGCGCCGTCGATCAGGAGGGGGAGATCCTCGAGAGCTTCGTGACGAAAAAGCGGGATAAAACTGCGGCGCTGGTGTTCCTGAAGAAGGCACTGAAGCGGCATGGCCGCGCTGAGGCAATCGTCACCGACGGCCTGCGATCATACCCAGCAGCGATGCGCGATCTTGGCAATCTAGACCGCCGCGAGATGGGCCGCTGGCTGAACAACCGAGCCGAAAACTCACACCTTCCGTTCCGAAGACGGGAACGGGCCATGCTGCGATTTCGGCAGACGAAATCGTTGCAGAAGTTCGCCTCCGTCCATGCCAACGTTCATAACCACTTTAACGTCGAACGCCACCTGATCGACCGTCAAACCTTTAACGCCCGCCGCTCGGCAGCCTTGGCCGAGTGGCGGTCGCTGATGGCCGAACCGACGCTTGGGTCCGGCAAACTCCGCCAATCGGAGACGAGTTGCGGTTAGACTGACAGCACCCGTTGTGTCCCTACGTCCGCGCGCGGTGCGAGAAACACCCCGATTGGGCTGACGAGATGATCGTGAGGCCGAGGGAAATACCGAGAATCTAGAGGGCGCGAAGGTAGACGGGACCGAAGGCAGACATCCTTCGGTCCCGCGCTTCCCTCAGGCAGCAAGCAGTTCGATTGCGCGACCGGCGGCGGCGATCTTTTCCTCGCCATCGACGCCCATGATCCCGTCGGCCGCGATGATCTCGACATTGGTGATGCCGATGAAGCCGAGGAAATGACGCAGCCAAGGTGTGAGAAAATCCAGCTCGCTGCCTACCGGCGTGCCGCCTGAAGCCACGACCACGTAAGCTGTCTTACCGGTCAGCAGGCCGATTGGACCGCTCTCCGTGTAACGGAAGGTGGTCCCGGCCCGTGCCACCAGGTCCGCCCACGCCTTGAGGGTCGAGGGCATCGAGAAGTTGTACACCGGCAGGCTGAAGACGATCGCGTCGGCAGACTGTAGTTCGGCGATAAGCGCGTCACTGACTGCGGCGAGCGCCTGTTGGACAGGATCGCGCTGGTCCGCAGGCGTCAGATTGGCGGCGAAGCGTTCGGCGTCGATCAACGGCAGGTCGTTCGCGGCCAGATCGCGCACGACGACCCGTTCGATGTCACCTCCGGAAAGCCTCTCGACCAGCTTTTGGCCGAGGTTTCGCGAGACCGAGCTCTCGGCGCGGATGCTGGCGGTGATGTGCAGGATGTTGGTCATGTCAGGTCTCCGCTCTCTAGGTGTCAGCCTGCGTCGACCAAGACGATTTCGCTGTCCTCGAGCGCGGTTACCCGCAGCACCTCGAGGTCGCTGATCGCCGCGCCGTCGCGGGTATTGATGGTGTTACCGTCGATGCTGACGGCCCCGGTTGCGGGCACAAGATAGCCCTTGCGAGCTGCACCCAGTGGATATTCCAGCGTCTCGCCTGCACGGATAGTTGCTCCCACCACGCGGGCGTCGGTACGGATGGGCAAGGCCTCGGCATCTTCGGCATAGCCGCTCGCCAGGACCACGAACTGGCCGGCGCGGTCGCCTTTGGGGAACGGCTTGGCACCCCACTGCGGAGCGTCACCGTCGCTGGTCGGAATGATCCAGATCTGGAAGATCTGGGTGACCTCGTCCTCCCGGTTGTATTCCGAATGGCGGATCCCGGTCCCGGCGCTCATAACTTGCACGTCACCCGCCTCGGTCCGGCCGTGATTGCCTATGCTGTCCTCGTGGGTAATTGCGCCTTTGCGGACATAGGTGATGATTTCCATGTCGCGGTGTGGGTGGGGCGGAAATCCCGTGTGCGGCTGGATCGTATCGTCGTTCCACACGCGCAGGTTGCCCCAGTGGAGCCGCGCGGGATCATGATAGCTCGCGAACGAGAAGTGATGCTTGGCATCAAGCCAGCCGTGGTTGTCACCGCCAAGGCTGCTGAAGGGGCGCAGTTCAATCATGGTCTTTCTCCGCGATTGGATGGAGCAACCGCACGCCGGCTGCTTTCTTGACCGCATATCTACGCTTGCATGACCCTGCTTTGCAGTGAGATAATGTGATCTAGATTATTCAAGTGAGTTGAAATGTCGGATCCCGGTACGCCCACCTTCGACCAGCTGCGGATTTTTCTGGCCGTGGTGGACGCCGGCAGTTTCGCTGCCGCCGGCCGCAAGCTGAACCGGGCGGTTTCGGTAATCAGTTATGGCATTGGGCAGCTCGAGGCACAGCTAGGCCTCGCGCTGTTTCACCGCGAGGGCACGAAGAAGCCCGTCCTGACGCCCGAAGGGGAGGCATTGCTGGCCGATGCGCGGGTGGTGTCTGCGGGCCTTGCCGGGATGCGGGCGCGGGCCAAGGGATTGCTCGCAGGGTTGGAATCCGAAGTCAGCCTGGCGGTGGATGTGATGCTGCCATCCGAACGGCTGTCCCTCGTCCTGCGCGCTTTCAACCGCGAATTCCCCACCGTTCCGCTGCGCCTGCATGTGGAGGCGCTGGGTGCGGTCGCCGCGCTCGTTCTGGACGGCAAGGCTGGACTTGGCATCGCCGGTCCCGTTGCCTCCGCAATCGATGGACTGGAACGGATCGCGGCTGGAGCCGTCGAGCTGGTGCCTGTGGCGGCGCCAGACCATCCGCTGGCCCGAGCGCATCATCCCGCCCCCGGGGCCGGGCGCGATCACATCCAGCTTGTTTTGACCGACCGTTCCCCTTTGACCCAAGGGCAGGATTTTGCCGTCCATTCGCCGCACAACTGGCGGCTGGCCGATCTCGGCGCCAAGCATGCCTTGTTGCGCGAAGGGATCGGCTGGGGGAACATGCCGCGGCCTATGATCGACGCAGACCTTGTTGCGGGCACGCTGGTGAAGCTTGCCATGCCCGACGATCCAGGCGGGATGTTCCGCTTTTACGCCATCCACCGCTCCGATGCGGCTCCCGGACCGGCAACATCATGGCTCCTTGACCAGTTCGTTACGCTGGGGCTGGGCGATCGGCAGGCCGGAGGGGCCAACGTCTAAGTGCTGCGTGCCAGGCTGGTGCTATGGCATAGCGCGGCAGCAAAGGAGGCGAGTACTGCACAAGCAGCCAGCGAGATAGCGATGCTGGAGGCGGACCGGGGAGCTTCGACCGGATGATACGGGGTCAATACTCCTGCAACTGTCACAGTTGCAGCAAACCTTCGGTCAGAGTGGCATCACCCTGACACGATAAGTCCTCCAGCCGCTGCCGGTGTCAGGCCTCGCCGTCTGGTCCTGGCAAGCCTTGGTCGAGCTTTTCCAGCAGTCCGCGCAGGAAGCCGTTGACGTTGGCAATCGTCTCAGGACTAACGTCGGACAGTAACCGGTCGCGATAGATATCGGCCACGTCGAAGATCTGCTTCAGCGCCTCGGTGCCCTCGTCCCGCAATCGCAGGTGCTTGTTGCGCTTGTCGTTCGGATCGGCCAGCCGCTCGACCAGTCCTTCGGTTTCCAGCCGGGCCAGCATCCGCGTCAGCGTGGGCC
>JAZKFK010000058.1:0-6094 GCA_040386475.1 Pseudomonadota bacterium
GCCGCGATCAGTTCCGGCCCGACACCCGCCGGATCGCCCAATGAGACGGCCAATGGCGAAATGGCGAGTGGAGCCACGTCGATCCGATCAGTCGTAATCGATCACGGCATCGCGCCGCAGGTCGCGCAGGTAGCTTTGCGCACGGCGGTTGATGCGTTCCTGCTCGATCGAGTTCATCAGTTCCTGGAAATCGGGGTCAGCCGTCTGCGACGGCGGATCGTCGCGGCCACACAGCAGCAGCACCCGCACGCCGGTCTGCAGATCGCCAAATGGCGGGGTGGCCTCGCCCACGTTCATTTGCAGGACCAGGTTTTGCAGCGCTTCGGGCAGGTCGCGAGCCGACATCTGGTCATTCGATTGCACCGATGCCCCCATCGCCGCAGCGCGGGCATCGGCATCGCCGCAGCCGTTGATGGCCGAAACCGTGCTGGCGAATTGCTCGGCCCGCAGCTGCGCCTCACTTTCGGGCGTGCCGGACGCGAATTCGATCGAAATCTGCTTCAGGCTCAGCACCGAGTCGCGCGGGTCGGCCATGCCGATCTGGCGCCGGTCGATCAGGTAGAGGATCGAATAGCCGCCGGGGATCTCGATCGGGCCGACCAGCTGGCCGGGGACCATTTCGCGCACTGCGCCTTCCATCGCCGGGTTCTGCAACCGCTCCAGCCGCAGCCAGCCCAGGTCACCACCGGTCACCTTGCTCGACGCTTCGGAATAGGTCCGCGCGGCAGTGACGAACGATCCCCCCTGCCGCAGCAGGTTGACGATCTGGTTGGCATTGGCGCGCACCGTGTCGCGCGTGTTGGCATTGGCCGACAGGTAGATTTCGCCGATCCGGTATTCAAACTGACCGCGCGAGGCGCGCAGCTGGTCCAGCAACTCGTTCACTTCATCGGACGAGACGTTGATGAACGGGGTGACATTGCGGCGCAGCAGCCGGTCCCATGCCATTTCGCCCTGGATCTGGCGTTTGAGGGTGCGCGAGCTGGCACCGATGGAGGTGAGGTATTCGTCCATCTGCTCGGGAGTGCGGTTGAACCGTTCCAGCGCGAAGCGGGCATAGCTCTCGTTCACTTCGTCCGCCGAGACTTCCATCTCCTGCGCCACGGATTCCTGCACCTGCAGCGTTTCGTCGATCAGGTTGCGCAGCACCTGCAGGCGCAGGCTCTGCAGTTCCTCGGGCGGGACCACGGTTTCGTTGGATGCCACGATCAGGGCCACGCGGTGGTCCACGTCGGTGCCGGTGATGATGTTGCCGTTCACCCGTGCGGTGGCGCGGCGCATGTTGGGGTCCGGCTGGCGCAGGAAATTGATGTCGGTGGGAAAATTGAAGCCGTCGCTTTGCGCTGCGGCGCCATTCGGCAGCACGCCCCAGGCCAGCGTCCCCAGCACCAGCGGGGCGGCCATCAAGCGGAAGGTCCGGGCAAGCCTGATCACTATGTTTTCAATCCTGTATTCGGCGCGGCAGAGCGCGGTAAGTCCATGCGGCGCTGCCTGCATCCCGCAGGCTTAACGCAAGCTGATCGGCCTGATAGCCACTTTGCGCCTCGCTGCCAACGCGCCCGCGCTGCTAATTCCCGCTTCCGTTAGCGGAAGCCGATATTGCGGAGCGAGAAATTGACCCGGAACGAGTTGCCGCTGCGGGCATCGGCCAGGGCGATGTAGTCACGCCGCCACGTGAAGCTCATCTCCAGGCAATCGTCGGCATAGGCCACGCCCAGCCGGGTGCGGAGCGGGGCAAAGCCGTCGGACGTCAGGGTCGGGTCTTCGGCGCGGTTGGTCAGGTTGACCACGGCCGAGCCGAACACCGACCAGTAGCGGGCAAAGGCCACGCGCCCGGCCACGCGCACTTCCTCGCGGTCCTGCAAGTCCTCGAAGTTAAGGTCGATATCGCGGTTGAGCCGCAGGTAGCCCAGTTCAACATAGTTGCGATCGTTGCCGAAGGTGGCGTCGATCTCGTTGCGGCGCACGGCCAGGTTGTCCTTGTCCAGCCGGAAGCGATGCGTGAACTTGACCACGTCGCGATAGCGCAAGGTGGTGCGGCCGACGAAGTCCGACCACTGCTCGTCCAGCCCGGTGCCATCCGGAAACAGGGTGGGGCGCTTCGACATGCGATAGGACTGGCCGATGGTCGATTCCAGCCGCCAGCCGGGTAGGCTGGCTTGCCAGTCCACGCCGTATGTCAGCCGCACGCCATCCTCCACCCGGTCATACCCGGGGAAGCGGTTGAGCGCGAACAGGTTGGAATCTTCCAGGTCGATCGCGCGGGCGTCCTCGTTGGGGATCGCCAGGTTGCGCGTGGGCGGGGTGGCGACCAGTTGCACGCGCGGGGTGATCACCTGCGTGCCGCCCAGGAACGCGCCCATCAGCGGCCACTTCACGTCCACTGCCGCCAGCGCCACGCCGCGCATCTGCCAGCCGGGCAATCCGCGATAGCTGATTGTCTGCGTCAGCAGGTTCTGGTCGGAATTGTAGGCATCGCCGCGGACCATGCCAGTCAACGTCACTTCCTGGCCCAGCGGGGTGATCCGCCGCATATCCCACTGTGCACGGACGAAGGCGCGCTGCGTATCCTGCCCCTGCGCGCGGGTGATGGCCAGCGTGTTGGCCTGCAGGTTGACCGTGCCGCCCAGCACCGGATCGGCCATGCGCAGCCGGTAATCGATCATCGGCAGGGCCAGTGGCACCTGCTTCTGGTCCTGCTGAATCAGTAGCGCCTGCGTGGCCCAGCCGGCCACCGAGAGGTAGCTGGTGGCATCGATCCGCTCGATATTGAAGGTGGAGCGCAGCCGATCTTCGCGCGTGATATCGTACCGGCGCAGGAAGGTGCGGTCGCTCGCCACGCGCAGCGATCCGGTGACGCTCCAGTTGGGATCGAGCTGCCAGCGGCCATTGGCGAACAGATAGCCGCGAAATTCCTCCTGCGCGGTGGGCACGGTGGAGTTGAGCGGGATGCGCGTGGAATAGGTGCCATAGCCGCTGACCTGGAACGCGCCATTGCTGTTCAGCTGGCGGTACTGGCCCGAGATCATCGGCACCGCGCCGGTATAGACATGGCCCGTCAGCGTCAGGTCGCGGTTGTCGGCCAGCCGCCAGTAATAGCTGTCGGAGAATTCAAAGCCGTTCGAGGCGGAAAAGCCGATATCCGGCATCAGCACGCCGCTGGTGGGGCTGCCGTCGGCGCTCAACACCAGGCCGGGCAGCGGCAGGATGCGCGCGCCGAACAGTTCCAGGTGAGCGCCTTCAAAGCGGATGCGCTGGGAGGCGGCATCGTACAGCACGCGGCGCGCGGTGACCCGCCAGCTGGGATTGCGCGGGCAACCCTCGGCATCAATCACCGCGCAACTGGAATACGCGGCATTACCCAGCACGATATTGCCGGCCGAATCGCGCGTTGCCTGATCAGCGGCCAGCCGACCGCCTTGCCGGAATGCCAGCAGCAGGTTGGCCATCGCCCCGGCCTTCAGTTCCTCGGTCAGTTCCAGCCGTTCGGTGAACAGCTGGTTGCCGTCTTCGTCCACCAGCCGCACGTTGCCGATGGCGACGATCTCGCCGGTCATGCGGTTCCAGGTGATGGCGTCCGCGCGGACCGACTGATCGCCCGAACTGGCCAGCACATTGCCGGTGGCGCGCACGGTTTCGGTGCCGCTTTCGTATTCCAGTCCGTCAGCCTCGAAAGCGATCTCGCGCCCGGCCAGGGCACTGGCGGCATCCTCATTAGGCTCAGCCACCGGCTGGTCCTGCGCCAGCGCGGGCACGGCGGCAAACGCCAGCGCCCCCAGCAATCCGCAGGCGAGCAGGTGCCGCGCGGCGAAGCAAGTGGTGTGGGCTTGCGGCAATTGCTGCGCGGTTGGGGGCGGCACGGCGGGGAGCATGGCTTGCCTATCGCACCGGTGCGCCCTAACTGCAACGCAGCAATTGGCGGCGGAGCACACAGCCCGTCGCATCCCCATATCCGCCTCCCGGAGTTCTTCATGAACGTTACCTTCATTGCCAGTGCCGATCCGTCCCTGCCGCGCCTGGTGGCCCGCATTGTCGATCAGGACGCGCTGCCGGCCGACTTGCCCGCCACCGTGGTGCAAGGCGCGGCAGCCTCGCGCTTTGCCGGCAAGGTGGGCCAGGTGTTCGAGGCTTTTGTGGAGCGCGGTGGCACCGTGACGCGGCTGGCGCTGGTGGGCAGCGGCAAGGACGCGGCAGATGACCGGGCGGCCAACCTTGAACGCGCCGGTGCGGCGCTGACCGCGCGTTATCTCACCTCGGGCGAGACTGCCCTGGTGCTGGACCTGACGGGCAGCAGCCTGAATGCCGCCGGGGCCGCCTCGGTCCTGCTGGGCCTGCGGTTGCGGGCTTGGCGCTGGGATGCCTATCGCACCAAGCTGAAGGACGAACAGAAGGTCTCGCTGGCTTCGGTGACCGTGGTGGGCGCACCTGACGGGAGCCTGGAGGCATGGAGCGGAGCCGAAGCGCTGTCGAAGGGCGTCGAGTTCACCCGCGAACTGGTGGCCGAGCCCGCCAACATCATTTTCCCGCAAAGCTTTGTGGAACGCTGCCAGGCCCGCTTTGCCGGGACCGGGGCGGAGCTGGCCGTGCTGGACGAGAAGCAGATGGCCGATCTGGGCATGGGCGCGCTGCTGGGCGTGGCGCAAGGCTCGGCCAAGCCGGCGCGGATGCTGGTAATCAAGTGGCTGGGCGGAACTGCAGGCGAGGCGCCGCTGGCCTTCGTGGGCAAGGGCGTGACCTTTGACACCGGCGGCATCAGCATCAAGCCCGCTGCCGGCATGGAAGACATGAAGTGGGACATGGGCGGCGCGGGCGCGGTGGCCGGGGCCATGCTGGCGCTGGCGGGTCGCAAGGCCAAGGCCAACGTGATCGGCGTGTGCGGCCTCGTCGAGAACATGCCCGATGGCAATGCCCAGCGGCCGGGTGACGTGGTCACCACCATGTCCGGCCAGACGGTGGAAGTGATCAATACCGATGCCGAAGGGCGGCTGGTGCTGTGCGATGCGCTGACCTGGACGCAGCGCGAGTTCAAGCCCAAGACCGTGGTCGATTTCGCCACCCTGACCGGCGCCATGATGATTGCCCTTGGCACCGAGCACGGCGGCGTTTTCGCAAATACCGATAGCCTGGCCGACCAGTTGCTGGCGGCGGGCAAGGCCAGCGGCGACAAGCTGTGGCGTTTCCCGCTGTCGCCCGATTACGACAAGCTGATCGACAGCCCGATTGCCGACATGAAGAACGTGGGCCCGCGCTTTGCCGGATCGATCACGGCGGCGCAGTTCATCCAGCGTTATGTCGAACCCGGCGTTGCCTGGGCGCACTGCGACATTGCCGGCATGGTCTGGGCCGACAAGCCTGGCGCCACGTGGGACAAGGGCGCGACCGGCTATGGCGTGCGGCTGATGGACAGCTTCGTGCGCGCTACGGTTGAGGGGTAACGGCCTCAAGTAGCGAAGCGATAGGCCAGACTTAGTGCCAAAAATGCGCAAGAAGGCAGATCTGCCCACCAAGCTGTGCGCAGCGTGCGGGCTGCCGTTTGCGTGGCGCAAGAAGTGGGAACGGGACTGGGATAACGTGCGCTTCTGTTCGGATCGGTGCCGCAGCGGCAAGGGTGCGCTGGCCTCAAGTAGCGAAGCGGTAGGCCGATAACCATGCGCCTTGGCTTCTACTTAAGCGGCAACCAGCCGGTGGAGCGCGTCCTGCCCCTGATCGCCCGCGCGGCGCTGGGGCAGGGGCAGCGCCTGCTGGTTGTTTCGGGCGACGGCGAACAGCTCGCCCGGCTCGATGCCGCCTTGTGGGAGCAGCAGCCGGAGCAGTTCCTCGCTCACGGCACGGCGGGCGGGGCGCATGATGCGCGCCAGCCGATCCTGTTGGCCGAAACCTGCGCGGCGGCCAACGGGGCCGAGCTGCTGGCACTGGCCGACGGTGTTTGGCGCGACGAAGCGGAACAGTTCACCCGCGTATTCCTGTTCTTTGACGAAAGCGGCCGCGCCGCCGCGCGCTCCGTATGGCGCCAGTTCGATGGGCGCCAGGATGTGGAGCGCGAGTTTTTCGAGCTCGACGGCGGCAAATGGGTCAAGAAGGCATGATCGGGAGA
>JAZKFK010000059.1:0-6467 GCA_040386475.1 Pseudomonadota bacterium
CTGGTGGTGGTGATCCTGGGCCAGGCCGGACCGGTGCAACTGGGCGTGGCCGACGGTACTGCCGCGCCGCTGCTGGGCGAGGGTAACACCGAGAACATCGGCGCGCTGCTCTACAGCCGCTACCTCTACCTGTTCGAGCTGGCGGGCATCGTGCTGCTGGTCGCGCTGATCGGTGCCGTGGTGCTGACCCACCGCGAGAGCCGCGCCGTCCGCGCACACCAGAACATCGCCAAGCAGAACGCCCGCCGGCCGCAAGATGCGACCGAGATGAAATCGCCCGAAGTCGGCAAGGGGGTCGAGCTGTGATCGGCATCGAACATTACCTGGTGGTCAGCTCGATCCTGTTCGTGCTGGGCGTGCTGGGCATCTTCCTCAACCGCAAGAACGTGCTGATCATCCTGATGTCGATTGAGCTCATTCTGCTGGCGGTGAACATCAACCTGGTCGCCTTCAGCGCCTATCTGGGCGATCTGACCGGCCAGATCTTCGCCATGTTCGTGCTTACCGTGGCTGCTGCCGAGGCGGCTATCGGGCTTGCCATTCTGGTCATCTACTTCCGGCGTCGGGGCACCATTGCGGTGGACGACGTGAACCGGATGAAGGGGTAATAGCGCCTTGTCCTCCTCCATCCTGATCATCGTTTTCGGGCCACTGCTGGCTGCCATCGTGGCGGGGCTGGGCAACCGCATGATCGGCAGCGTGCCGGCCAAGTTGGTGACCACCGGCGCATTGTTCCTGTCGTGCGCGCTAAGTTGGCCGATTTTCCTGTCGTTCGTGGCTGGTGATGCACAGGCCAGCGTCACTCCGGTGCTCGACTGGGTACGTTCGGGTGCGATGGAGTTTGATTGGGCGCTGCGGGTCGATACGTTGACCGCGGTGATGCTGGTGGTGATCACCACGGTCTCGGCGCTCGTCCATCTTTACAGCTGGGGCTACATGGACGAGGATCCGGACCAGCCGCGCTTCTTCGCGTACCTGTCGCTGTTCACGTTTGCCATGCTGATGCTGGTGACTGCGGACAACCTGGTGCAGATGTTCTTCGGCTGGGAAGGGGTGGGCCTGGCATCCTATCTCCTGATCGGTTTCTGGTTCCGCAAGCCCACCGCCAACGCCGCCGCGATCAAGGCCTTCGTGGTCAACCGGGTGGGCGACCTTGGCTTCATGCTGGGCATTTTCGGCACGTTCCTGGTATTCCAGACAACCTCCATTCCGGAGATCCTCGCCGCCGCGCCGGGCATGGCGGGCACCAGCCACATCACTTTCATGTCGATGCGCCTCGATACCATGACCATCCTGTGTTTGCTGCTGTTCATCGGCGCGATGGGCAAGTCTGCGCAATTGGGCCTGCACACCTGGCTGCCGGATGCGATGGAAGGTCCGACGCCGGTCTCCGCGCTGATCCACGCGGCCACGATGGTCACGGCAGGCGTGTTCATGGTCTGCCGCCTGTCACCGATGTTCGAGGCTGCTCCCGTGGCGCTGGGCGTGGTCACCTTTGTCGGCGCGGCCACCTGCCTGTTTGCCGCCACGGTGGGTACCACCCAGTGGGACATCAAGCGGGTGATCGCCTATTCCACCTGTTCGCAGCTGGGCTACATGTTCTTTGCTGCCGGCGTTGGCGCGTACAACGCGGCGATGTTCCACCTGTTCACGCACGCCTTCTTCAAGGCGCTGCTGTTCCTTGGCGCAGGTTCGGTGATCCATGCCATGCACCATGAGCAGGACATGCGGTTCTATGGCGGCCTGCGGAAGCATATCCCGATCACCTTCTGGGCGATGATGGCGGGCACGCTGGCGATCACCGGTGTGGGCGTCTACCATCTGGGGCTGGGCTTTGCCGGGTTCTTCTCGAAGGATGCGATTATCGAGGTCGCCTTTGCCAGCGGCACCGAAGTAGGCCGGTTCGGCTTCTGGGTTGGTGTATTCGCCGCCTTGCTGACCAGCTTCTATTCGTGGCGGCTGATGTTCCTGACCTTCTGGGGCAAGCCGCGCTGGGAGCAGAGCGAGCACATCCAGCACGCGGTCCATGATGCACACGGTCATGATGATCATGGCCATGACGATCATACGCATGCCGATCAGGCTCATGACGATCATGGCCACCATGCGGCCAGTGATGGCACCGCCGGCTATCACCCGCACGAAAGCCCGTGGGTCATGCTCACCCCGCTGCTGGTACTGTCCGTTGGCGCGGTTGCGGCAGGTTATGTGTTCAAGACAGCTTTCCTGGACAGCGCGACGTTCTGGAACGGCAGCCTCGCATATGACGAGCACCTGATGCACGCGATGCATGCGGTGCCTTACTGGGTGAAGTATTCTGCGCTGGTGGTGATGCTGCTGGGCCTGCTGACTGCCTGGTATGGCTATATCCGCAACACCAGCTTCCCCGCCAAGGTGGCCGACCAACTCGGCCCGATCTATCGCTTCGTCTACCGCAAGTGGATGTTTGATGAACTGTATCACTACCTGTTCGTCGTCCCCGCTTTCTGGCTGGGCCGGGTGTTCTGGAACAAGGTGGACATTGGCGTGATCGATCGCTTCGGCCCCGATGGTGCAGCCTGGGTGGTGGTGAAGGGCGCAGGCGTCGCCAAGAAGGTCCAGTCGGGCTACCTCTATTCCTATGCATTGGTGATGCTGCTTGGCCTTGTCGCCGCGATCAGCTGGGTGATTTTCGCATGAGCGGCTTTCCGATCCTGTCCGTGATGCTGCTGGTGCCGCTGCTGGGTGCCATCGCGTGCTTCTTCGCCAATGCCTCGACCGCGCGGACCATCGCACTGGTCGCTACGGTGGTCGACCTGGCGCTGGGCGTATTGCTGTGGGCCAATTACGATATCGGCGGCGCGCAGTGGCAGTTTACCGAACGGGCCAGTCTGTTCGCCGGTTTCCAGTGGGCGCTGGGTATTGATGGCATCGCGCTGATGCTGATCATGCTTACCGTGTTCCTGATGCCGATCTGCATCCTCGCCAGCGCTTCAATCGAGAAGCGCGTGGGCGAGTACATGGCTGCCTTCCTGTTCATGGAAGTGCTGATGATCGGCACGTTTGCGGCGCAGGATCTGTTCCTGTTCTACATCATGTTCGAGGCTGGCCTGATCCCGATGTTCCTGATCATCGGCGTGTGGGGTGGGGCTGACCGGATCTACGCCAGCTACAAGTTCTTCCTCTACACGCTGCTCGGCTCGGTGCTGATGTTCATCGCCATGCTGTGGATGGCGAATGAAGCGGGCACGACCGACATCCCGACGTTGATGGCCTATGACTTTGCACCGCAAGCGCAGACATGGTTGTGGCTGGCCTTCTTCGCCAGCTTTGCGGTGAAGATGCCGATGTGGCCGGTGCACACCTGGTTGCCCGCCGCGCACGTGCAGGCGCCTACCGCCGGTTCGGTGATCCTGGCTGGCGTTCTCCTGAAGCTTGGCGGTTACGGTTTCATCCGCTTCAGCCTGCCGATGTTCCCGGAAGCCTCCGCGCAGTTGAGGTGGCTGGTCTTCGCGCTTTCGATGGCCGCAGTTGTGGTCACCAGCCTGATCGCGCTGGTCCAGCACGACATGAAGAAGCTGATCGCCTATTCCTCGGTCGCGCATATGGCCATCGTCACCGTTGGCCTGTTCGCGTTCAACGTGCAGGGCCTTGAAGGCGCGATGATCGTGATGCTCAGCCACGGCCTTGTCGCTGGCGCGCTGTTCCTGTGCGTTGGCATCATCTACGATCGGCTGCACACGCGCGAGATTGACCGTTACGGCGGCCTGTCCATCAACATGCCCAAGTACGCGTTGTTCTTCCTGCTGTTCACGATGGCTTCCATCGGCTTGCCGGGCACCAGCGGCTTCGTGGGTGAGTTCCTGTCGCTGGCCGGGATCTATCAGGTGTCGAGCTGGGTGGCTTTTGTATGCACCACCGGCATCATCCTTGGCGCGGCCTATATGCTCTACCTTTATCGCCGCATCGCCTTTGGCGTGCAGAAGAACGCCGATGCCGCTGCCATGCCCGATCTTTCGTTGCGTGAGTGGCTGATGCTCGGCCCGATCGCCGCGGCGGTGTTCTGGATGGGCGTCTATCCGGAAAGCTTCATGGCGCCGATGCGCAGTGACATTGCCTTGCTCGACGCCCGCCTCAACCGCGCCAAACCTGCGGGCGATGCAAGGCTCGTGACCGGAGAGGCAGCACCTTCAGTCGAAGAAGCCGCAGCGCCCCATGCCGCTCAAGGGGGAGCGCACTGATGGATTCCCTGTACTCCCTTGGTTTGGTCATCCCCGAACTGATCCTGACGCTGTCGGGCCTGATCATGCTGCTGTTTGCCGCATGGGGCGGGGCCGCCGCTTCGCGCGCGGTCTCGATCGCATGCTGCGTGGCGCTGGGCGGCGCCTTTGCCCTCGTCGCGCCGAGCGTATGTGCGGGTGCCTCAGGCCTCGATACCATGGCCTTTGCCGGGCAAGTGCGTTCCGATGCATTTGCCGGTTTCGCCAAGCTGATGATCTACGCAGCCGCCGGTGCCACGCTGGTGGTCGCGCCGCGCTATTTCGAGCGGCTTGGCGCCATGCGGCCGGAATTCCCCGTGCTGGTGCTGTTCGCTGCGCTGGGCATGAGCGTGATGGTTTCGGCGACCGATCTGCTGGCGTTGTATATCGGCCTCGAATTGAACTCGTTGGCAGCTTACGTACTTGCCGCATACCTGCGCGATGATGACAAGAGCGCCGAAGCGGGCCTGAAGTACTTCGTGCTGGGCGCACTGGCGTCGGGCATCCTGCTGTTCGGCATGAGCCTGATCTACGGCTTCACCGGCTCTACCAGCTTTGACGGCATCAACGTGGCGATGGCCGATGGCTTGTCCGGCGGCGAATTGTTCGGGCTGATTTTCGTGATGGCCGGCATGGCCTTCAAGATCAGCGCCGTGCCGTTCCACATGTGGACGCCGGACGTGTACGAAGGCGCGCCCACGCCGGTGACCATGTTCTTCGCCAGCGCGCCCAAGGTGGCGGCGGTGGCGCTGCTGACGCGGATTTCGCTGGAGGCGTTCGGCAGCCAGTCGGCCGCGTGGCAGCAAATCGTCACTTTCACCGCCATCGCCTCTATCGTGGTCGGCGCGTTGGGAGCCATCGGGCAGGAGAATATCAAACGCCTGCTGGCCTTCTCCTCGATCAATAACGTCGGGTTTATCCTGGTTGGCCTGGCAACGGCCACGGCAGCGGGTGCCAGTTCGATGCTGGTCTACCTGGTGTTCTATGTCGCCATGACCATTGGCAGCTTCGTGGGCTTGCTGATGCTGCGCGATGCAGAGGGCAATGCCTTGGAAACCTTCTCCGACATCAAGGGCTTGTCCACCACCCGCCCGGCGCTGGCGTGGAGCTTGCTGGCGATCATGTTCAGCCTGGCGGGTATTCCGCCGCTGATGGGCTTTTACGGCAAGCTGGTGGTGTTCCAGGCTGCGGTGGAGGCTAACTTGCTGCCGCTGGCCGCCATCGGCATTGCCGCCAGCGTGATCGGCGCGTTCTACTACCTCAAGTTCATCAAGGTGATGTTCTTTGATGAGCCGGTGGACCGCGTGAAGGACACCGGCGACTGGGCGCACTGGGCGCTGCTGGGCATTTCGGTGCTGGTGATCTCGCCGCTGGCGTGGCTGGCCACCGGGTGGATCGGCAACCTGGCTGACATGGCGGCGGCCTCGCTGTTTATCGCGGGCTGAGTTGGGCTTCCGGCGCCACATTGTTCCCGAAACCGGTTCCACCAATGCGGACCTGCTGGCGCGGCTTGCTGCGGGTGAGGACTTACCCGAAGGTTACTGGCTGATCGCTGACCGGCAGAGCGCAGGGCGCGGGCGGCAGGGTCGCCCGTGGCTGGATGCGCCGGGCAATTTCATGGGTTCCACGCTGGTCAGGCTTGGACCGGATGATCCGCCCGCAGCCAGTTTGTCGTTCGTGGCTGCATTGGCAGTTTATGCGGCTGTATCGGGGCAAATCGCGATGCCCGCCAGCCTTCAGCTGAAATGGCCCAACGATGTTCTGCTGGCCGGAATCAAGTTCTGCGGCATCCTGCTTGAGCGGGAGGGGACCAACGCGGTGATCGGCATCGGCGTAAATCTGGCCGCTGCACCGGCAGTGTCGGGTCGCAAGGTGCTGGCGCTGGGCGAGCGCGGCCTCAGGCCCGATCGCGATCTTTTCGCCGCAGACCTTGCCGGACGATTCTCCATAGAACTTGCTCGCTGGCGTGAGCAGGGCACCGGTCCCATGTTCACCCGCTGGCAGACCGCCGCACATCCCCAGGGAACTCGCCTGACCGTACACGACGACGGCGGCACGCGCATAACGGGGACTTATGACGGTCTTGCCGCCGATGGTGCTTTGCGCTTGGTCCTTGATGATGGCACTAGGCGCATGATTCACGCTGGCGACGTGTCACACCAAGGATCTGAGTGAAATGCTCCTCGCGGTCGATGTCGGCAACACCAACGTGGTTTTCGCGCTGTTCGA
>JAZKFK010000059.1:6567-12024 GCA_040386475.1 Pseudomonadota bacterium
AAATGCTCCTCGCGGTCGATGTCGGCAACACCAACGTGGTTTTCGCGCTGTTCGAAGGCGGCACCATGCTCACCCGCTGGCGCATCGCCACAGATCCGCGCCGCACGGGTGACGAATATGCTGTGTGGCTGGTGCAGTTGATGCAGATCGAAGGTATCGCGCGCGAGGCTGTCACCAGCATGATCTTGTCCAGCGTGGTCCCGCGCGCGCGCCACAACCTTGATGTGCTGGCGCGCAAGTATTTCGGCGTGGAGCCGCTGATCGCAGGCGAGGGCGCTGCTGCCTGGCAGATCGCCATCGATGTGGATCAACCGCGCAGCCTGGGGGCAGACCGGGCGGTGAATGCCATCGCCGCGCACGCCAAATATCCGGGCGACCTGATCGTGATTGATTTCGGCACCGCCACCACGTTTGACGTCGTGGCTGCAGATGGTGCCTACAAGGGCGGCATCATTGCGCCGGGGATCAACCTGTCACTGGATGCGCTGGTCAGCAACACGGCCAAGTTGCCGCGCATCGCCATCGAGGCTCCGCGCGGCACATCGGTGATCGGCAAGAATACCGAAGACCAGATGCTGATCGGCGTATTCTGGGGCTATGTGGCGATGATGGAGGGGCTGGTGGCCCGCATGAAGGCCGAGATCGGCCGTCCCGCCAAAGTAATTGCCACTGGTGGCCTGGCCATCCTGTTCGACAAACATACCGAGATTTTCGACGCGGTTGACGGGGATCTGACCCTGCAAGGCCTGGCGATGATCGCAGACCGCGCTGGAGCGAAATGAAAAAAGATTTTACCCCTGAAGACGAATTGCTGTTCCTCGCGCTTGGCGGGTCGGGCGAGATTGGCATGAACGTCAATCTCTATGGCTGCCAGGGCAAGTGGCTGATGGTGGACCTGGGCATGAGCTTCGGCGCGCAGGAATATCCCGGCACTGAACTGATGTTCGCCGACCCGGCCTTCATCGAGGACCGGCTGGATGACCTGCTGGGCGTGGTGCTGACCCATGCGCACGAAGATCACATCGGCGCGATCCCCTATTTTGCGGCCGATTTCGGCGTGCCGCTTTATGCCACGCCGTTCACCGCCGAGCTGATCCTGCGAAAGCTGGACGAGGCGGGAATTACCAGCCAGGTCGAACTCAACATCATCGATGACGAGGACCCGTTCGATCTGGGGCCGTTCTCCATCCGTTATGTGCCGCTGGCGCACTCGATTGCCGAGGGCAACGCGTTGGTGATCGAGACGCCGTATGGGCGTATTTTCCACACTGGCGACTGGAAGCTGGACGAGGAGCCGATCATCGGTGAGCCGGCGACCGAGGAAGAGCTGACCGAGATCGGCGACGAGGGCGTGCTGGCGCTCGTGTGCGATTCCACCAATGTGTTCAATCCTGAGGCATCCGGCTCGGAAGGCGCGGTTTATACAGGGTTGCTGGAGGAAGTGCGCAAGCACGAGGGCAAGCGGGTGCTGGTCACCACCTTTGCCTCCAACGTGGCGCGGTTACAGACTCTGGCATCGGTGGCCGAGGAGACCGGGCGCAAGCTGTGCGTGGCTGGTCGTTCGCTCGACCGGATCATCGAGGTGTCGAAAGCCAGTGGCTATCTGCAGGATATTCCCCCTACGGTCGATTTCGACACGGCGATGAACCTGCCGCGCGGGCAGGTGATGATCATTGGTACCGGCGGGCAGGGTGAACCGCGCGCCGCGTTGGCGCGCATCGCGGATGGCAATCACCAGATCGAGCTGGTTGAGGGTGACGTGGTGCTGTTCTCCAGCCGCGTGATTCCGGGCAACGAACTGGCCATCGGCAAGATCCAGAACCAGCTGGCCTTGCGCGGCATCGTGATGGTGACCGACCGGCAGAGCCATATCCACGTCTCCGGTCACCCCGGGCGACCAGAGCTGGAAGCGCTCTATTCATGGATCAGGCCGCAGATCCTGCTGCCGGTCCACGGTGAGATCCGCCACATGAAAGAGCAGTGCCGACTGGGGAAAGCGCGCGGCATTCCGCAGCCGGTGTTCCAGAAGAATGGCGATATCGTACGGTTGGCCCCCGGCAAGCCGGGCAAGCTGGCCGAAGTGACCAATGGCCGCCTAGTGCTGGATGGCGAGATCATCGTGCCGGCTGATGGCGAGGCGATTGCCATGCGCCGCCGCCTGGCGCGTGACGGCCTGCTGCTGGTGGTGCTGGAACGCGGTGGCGGTATCCAGATCGAAGGCGTGGGCCTGCCACTGGACGAGGACTACGATGCCTTCATTGCCGAAGCGATCGAGGATGTGAAGAAGGCGCTGTCGAACCTGCGGGGCACTGCCGCGCGGGATCGCGAAGCCATCATGGAAGCCGCGCGCTTGTCGGCCCGCCGCGCTGCCCAGCGGTGGAGCGGCAAGAAGCCACAAACGCGCGTTATCCTGCCGCTGGAACAGTCCGATGTGCAGACTGACAATCGGGGCAGCAAGCGGGTCAATAACGGGGCCAATAACGGAGCCAATAACGGGGGAGGCAAGCGCCGGTGAAGGTCACCTCTATCGTCGCCATCTACATTCTGTTCTGGGTCATGTCGGCTTTCGTCATGCTGCCTTTCGGGGTCAAGACGCATGAAGAAGCGGGCATCCCCAAGGTGCCCGGACAAGCGGACAGCGCACCCGCCAACTTCCGCCCCGGTCGCCTGGCCTTGCGGGCCACCGTGGTGGCGGCGCTGGTAACGGCGATCTACGTGGCGAATTACCAATACGGGTGGCTGACCGTGGCCGATCTCGACTTCTGGGCGCCCAGAAGCGCGGATTGACCTAGTCGCGCAGCCGCTCGATCGCTTGCGCCAACACCACGTAGAGCTTGCCGATATCGGACGATAGCAGCGTTACCGCCATGGCATTGCCATCGCGAGTGGACAGGATTGGCCGCAGCAGCGCCTCGAAATCGTGGATGTAGCGGTTGACTGCGGCGCGCAGCTCCTCGTCGGTATCGTAGACGTCGCTAATTGTGCGCACTTCGTGGTTATCCAGCAGCCGCACTGCCCGGCGGGTGAAGATACCGCGATCACCCTTCAGGTATCCGGCCCAGGCGGTATCGGTCACTTCGGAATCCAGCGCGCGCGCGATGTCGATCGAACAAGAATTGAGGCTCTCGGTGATCAGCGCCATGCGGCGGGTGAAGTCATTGTTGACCTGTTCCTCGGCCTGACCGCGCGCTTGGGCCACGCGCTGTTCCAGGTTGCCGGCCAGCTGGTTTACCTTGGCCAACTGGTCGCGCAGTTGCATGGCGCTGGCACGGCCGTGATTGGCGGCTTCGCTGGTCGCCTGCTGCAATTCGGCAATCGCCTGGCTGGAGCTGGCGGTGATGGTCTGGCCGATCAGGGTGCTGGCTTCCTCGCCCACCCGCGCGGCGATAGCGCGCACCGCATCGGCCTGCCCGGCCTGCATCTGCGCGATCAGCGTGGTGGCGGCTTCGTCCAGCGTGACGAGCGATTGCTGAAGATCCGTACTGGCCGTGTCGGCCACCGCCTGGGCCTGTTCGCCCAGTGCGGTGAGGCGGCTTTCCAGCGTGGCCAGCGTGGCGAGCATTTCGCCGGAGCTGTTGCCGGTTGCCACCACGTGCTGCTGCAAGGCAGCGCCTTTGCTTTCGGCGTCGCTCATCGCGGTGCCAAGCGCATCCACGCGTCCGGCAAAGCCTGCCAGGCGCTGGTCGGCCTGGCTGATTGCCGAGGCCAAGGCTCCTTCTGAGTGGTCGACCCCGGCGCGGATCAGTTCGAGCAGGCGCACACTGCTGTCGGTCAACTCGCCAATGCTGTTCTTGTGCTCGCTCAGCACCATGCTTCCGGCAGTGAGGTTGTCGGCAAACGCGCGGCAGGCTTGGCCCAGTTGGTCGCTTTCCGCGCGGCCCAACTCCACCAATCGAGCAAGCTCGCCATCGAGTTCAGCGACTCGCGCCGCCAGCGTTTCGCCGCGTTCGGCCAGCGTAGCCACATGGGCGAGGTGATCCTGCTGGCGCTGCGCGGCAAGGGCATCAAATTCGGCAATGCGAGCGTGGAGGGCATCCAGGGCGTCGCGCTGCGCTGCATCCATCGTATCGGCACGATGAGCATGCTCGGCTTCGAAAGCGGCAGCGCTTTCGGCCAGCGATTCGCGGACCTTGCGCTCCGCCTCGGCGAGTGAATCCACGCGGCGGCGCGCATTGGCGATGGCCGCTTCGTCAATCCGGGCAATTTCGGCGATCGCTTCGGCCATGTGGCTCTGCATCGCATCGACTGCCACGGTGAACTTGCCGTGGACCGCATCCTGCTGGTTCTGCAGGCTGGCCAGCCGCATTTCCAGCGTGGCCAGCGTGCCATCCATGTTCTGCCGCAAGCCATCGACCTGCCGCCTGCTCGCCTCGCCAAAATCGTTGAGTCGCTGGAAGGCGGTGATCATCTCGCCCAGATGTTCCTGCGCGGTATTGCCTGCGTGGCCGATCTGGCTGGTGAGGTCGCGCGCGGAATTGGCCACCACCGGCAACCGCTCGCGCAGTTTGTCCATGTTGGCCAGCGCGATGTCGCTCACTTCGCCAATCGCGGTCACTTGTGCGCCATTATCGCGGATCAGGTCCTGCAGTTGTCCGGCATTGGTCGACAGACGCTCAGCTGCCATCCGGCCCAGCGATTCCAGATCGCGCGACTGGGCGGCAATGAAATCACGCGCGATGCTGAGCTCGGCATTCACCGAGAGCAGCCGCCGCTCCAGCGCCTGCGATTCGCTGGCGAGCATGCGGGCCGTACTGCCAAAGCGAGCCGCCTCACGCGTGGAATTGCGCAGTACGAGCAGCCACAGTCCCACCACCAGCACCACGGGCACGGCCCAATCGCCAATCCACATGGAACCTTGCAGCGGCGTGATCCCGCCGCGCAATTGGGGCAGGTGGCTCCAGATAAAAAATGCGGTCCACGCCGTAATGACCAGCACGGCAAGCGTCGGCAGCAGCCAGGTCCGTGGAGCAGCTTGTGGCTCGTCCTCCCAGCCATCCTCGAACACGGGTGTTTCGGCGGGACCAGAAGTGAACTCCTCGGCCTGTCCTTCTTCGGTCAGCCCGGTGCCTTCGGTATCGTCCGTGCCGCCCAGCGCCACCCATGTTTTGCGTCTGCTCATGGATGGCAGGATAACAGGCTGCGAACCTGCTTTAAACCCGCCTTAACCCTCAATGCCCGATGATACGCCGCATGACGATGGACCGCGCCGATTTTGAAGCCAACCTGGCCGCCGCTGCGGGCGATGATGGCGGTTTGCGCGCCGAATTGCTGGCCTCCTTCGCCAAAAGCCTCGATCACCAGATTGATCTGCTCCGCCGCGCGCGGTGCGATGGCAATTGGGAAGTGGCGGCACGGCGGCTGAAGAGCCTGGGTGTCTCGTTCCATTCCGGTCAGTTGGCCTCGCTGGCTGACGAAGCGCTGGATGCGGCGCCGGGCGATCCGGTAATCCTGCGCAAG
>JAZKFK010000060.1:0-10271 GCA_040386475.1 Pseudomonadota bacterium
TTTAGTCTCCCAATGCTGCCGCCGAGTGGTGCGGCAAGGTGTGTATGGGGAGGGTCTAAGCGAGTCGGGCTGTCGGGTAACTGAATAGCGCTGGTTGCTTGTTGTTCAGGTTCTGTCCGTCCACCATGAACGGACAGACCATCTCACCTGGTCAGCTTCTTGTACGCCAGCCGCGTCGGCCGATCCGCCGCATCGCCCATCCGGCGGCGCTTGTCCTCTTCATAAGCCGCGAAGTTGCCTTCGAACCATTCCACGTGGCTGTCGCCTTCGAACGCCAGGATGTGCGTGGCCAGACGGTCAAGGAAGAAGCGGTCATGGCTGATGACCACGGCGCAACCGGCGAAGTTCTCGATGGCGTCTTCGAGGGCAGCCAGCGTTTCCACGTCGAGGTCGTTGGTTGGTTCGTCCAGCAGCAGCACGTTGCCGCCGGCCTTCAGCATCTTGGCCATGTGCACGCGATTGCGTTCACCGCCGGACAACTTGCCCACGTTCTTCTGCTGGTCCGCGCCCTTGAAGTTGAACGCGCCCACGTAAGCGCGCGTGGAAGTCTCCTGCTTGTTGACGGTCATGTAATCCAGCCCGTCGCTGATTTCCTGCCACACGTTGTTCTTGGGATCGAGGTGATCGCGGCTCTGGTCCACGAAGCCCAGGTGCACGGTGCTGCCGATCTCGATGGTGCCGCTGTCGGGCTGTTCCTTGCCGGTGATGATCTTGAACAGCGTGGACTTGCCCGCGCCGTTTGGCCCGATGATGCCCACGATGCCGCCCGGCGGCAGCATGAAGGACAGGTTCTCGAACAGCAGCTTGTCGCCATAGGCCTTGGTCAGGTTCTTGGCCTCGATCACCTTGCTGCCCAGCCGTTCGGGTACCTGGATCACGATCTGCGCCTTGCCAATGGGGCGATTGTCCTGCGCGTTCTGCAGTTCCTCGAACTTGCGCACGCGCGCCTTCGACTTGGTCTGGCGCGCGGCGGGGGTCTGGCGGATCCACTCCAGCTCGCGTTGCAGGGCCTTCTGTTTGCCGCTTTCCTCGCGGTTTTCCTGCTCCATCCGCTTGGCCTTCTTCTCCAGGTAGGTGGAGTAGTTGCCTTCGTAGGGATAGTAGCTGCCCCGATCGAGCTCGAGAATCCATTCCACCACGTTATCCAGGAAATAACGATCATGGGTGATCATCAGCACCGCGCCGGCATAATCCTTCAGGTGGTTTTCCAGCCACTGCACCGATTCTGCGTCAAGGTGGTTGGTCGGTTCGTCCAGCAGCAGGATGGAGGGCTTCTGGATCAGCAGGCGGGTGAGCGCCACGCGGCGCTTTTCACCGCCCGAAAGGCTCTTCACGCCCATGTCGCCCGGCGGGCAGCGCAGGGCTTCCATCGCCACTTCCAGCTGGTTGTCCAGCGTCCAGCCGTCAACCGCGTCGATCTTGTCCTGCAGGTCGCTCATCTCCGCGCCCAGCGCGTCGAAATCAGCGCCGTCTTCGCCCATCTCCATGCCGATGGCGTTGAACCGCTCGACCATGTCGGCCGTCTCGCGCGCGCCGTCCTTGACGTTTTCCAGCACGGTCTTGGTCGGGTCCAGCTCCGGCTCCTGCTCAAGGTAGCCGACGGTGATGTTCTCGCCCGGCCATGCCTCGCCGGTATAGTCCTTGTCGATCCCGGCCATGATCTTGATCAGCGTGGACTTGCCCGCGCCGTTGGGGCCAACGATGCCGATCTTGGCGCCCTGGTAGAATTGGAGGCTGATGTTCGACAGCACCGGCTTGTTGGCGCCGGGGAAAGTCTTGGTCATGTCCTTCATGACATAGGCATACTGGGCGGCCATGGTGCGTCCTTCGTGGGTATCTTTGAGGTGTGCGGATTTGAGCGCGCAGATAGGGGCTATGCGGGCGGGGGGCAAGGATGATGGTGCGGGTTGTGGAGTGCGGGTCACCGAAGGCTTCAGGCCACACTGGCTCCCCTTCGCTTGCGCTCGGGAGTCTTTCGGCCAGAACCATCCCCCGGATGGCCCTGAGTCACGAAAGAATGGTCGGGGAGACAGGATTCGAACCTGCGACCCTCTGGTCCCAAACCAGATGCGCTACCAGGCTGCGCCACTCCCCGACTAAGGAGGCCGGCCATGGGCCGACCCTGGAATTTCATACGGCCCAGACCGTTATGGCCAAGACCGCTGCGGCCAAAACCGCTGCAGATGGTGGGCCCGGCAGGATTCGAACCCGCGACCTAGCCGTTATGAGCGGCCAGCTCTAACCGCTGAGCTACAGGCCCATCACTGCCCAATCACTCCGGGGCGATCCCCGTCTGCGGCGCGGGACTAGCGGCCAGATGCCGTGCTGGCAAGCGTGGCTATTTGATGCGCTTCATTTGCGCTCAACGCTGCGCATGATTTCGTCGATGGTGGTGGGCCGCACGCCGCGCCGTTCCAGATAGGCGAAGACCCTGCGCCACCAGTCATACAAGGCGTCCAGATCTGCCTCATTGCGCACATAGGGCGTGTGGCCGGGGAACAGCGAGGGCGAGTGGAACGAGAGGACCAGCAGCGGCAGGCCATCGTCCAGCGCCATGTCGATCCCGCGAATGGCCTCGTCAACGCTAATCCCTTCAGGCGTCAGCGGAATGCGTTCCAGCAGGCCCAGCCGCGCCAGCACGCCGCGCAAGGCGGGAATCCGCCACAGCCGGGGGAAGATCGCATCGCCCTGGCGGCGCAGCATGCCCCAGTAACTGGTGGTCAGCGGCAGTTCGAGCAGCGTCTGCTCATCGTCCAGCCAGTAGGGATGCAGGGGAAAGCCAAGATAGCTGGGTCCGCCACCGCTGGCATAATCGAACAGCGGCCGTACCGATGTGTCGATGGCGATACCCTGATCGCCGAGGATGCGTGCGGTATTCTCGCCCAGGCCATAACGCCCGGCGCGATAGACCACCGGCGTGGTGCCGAAGGCTTCCTCGATCTGTCCCGCCAGCGCGGCCAGCTTGGCCGCCTCCAGTTGCGACGGCAGGTTACCGACGAACGAATTGTGCGGCGTCACCTCCTCGTCAAACGGCGGGTTGACCCACGGATGCAGTTGTACGCCCACTTCGGCCCGGCGGGCGGCGATGGCGGGGCTGAGGATGTCGGCGGCAAGCTGCGACTTGGCCACTGGCCAATCGACCAGCCACAGCGGCACTACGCCCTCGTTTTCGCAGAATTGCTGGAACTTGCCGATCCGCGTCAGGTGGCCAAGGCTTTGGTTCTCGCGGGCCAGCGGCTGGTCCCAGTCAAACTCTTCCTCGGTATCGATAGTGACGATGAAGCGCGTGCCGAACCCTTCGGCGAAACGGGCCTTGGCTGAACGCGGGGGTGGGCTGATCAGGCTGCGCACGACAGCCAAGCTCCCAATTCCGGCATTTGCCCCATCGCCCCCGCTACACTGTGCCCAACTTCCTTGTGCTATGGTTCGCTTAACAACCGGTCAAGGGTGGCAGCTGCAATGTCAGGGTGTCGCTGGTGAATTCCAACTGGCCGCCCGCGCCTTGCGCTTCGGCACGGGCCAGCCGGAAGGCGAAACCGGGGCCGAACATGCCGGCCGACAGCACCGGGCGCTGCTCGGCCTGGGCGATGGCAAAGGGATCGTCGACCTGCGCAAAGGCTGCGGGAAGCTTCACGGAAAGGGTCACTGCGGCGTCGTCGGCTGAAAGATCGGCGGCGAGCACTTCTGAAGGGGCCAACGCGCCCGCCAGGCTGGCAAGTATGCGCCACACCAGCACCAGCAATTCTCCGCGCGCCAGGGCAGTGGCAAACGCCTCGCCTTGCCCCGAAACGGCGAACCCAGCGTTGCGCGGGCGCAGCACGCCGTCCATCCGCCGCACGGTCTGCTCCACCGCTTCGCGCAGGTCTGCCTCGCCCGCGTCCAGTTCCAGCACGCCAGCTTCCAGCCGCGAAAGGCGGTCGATCTCGTCAAACCCGGCCAGCAGCTTGGCGGCGTCCACCGCGATACCTGCCGCGTGGGCGCGGTATTCGTTGGGCGCGGGGCCGAACAGCTGCTGCTGGATGATCTCGGCAAAACCCTGGATGGCATTCACCGGCGTGCGCAGTTCGTGCAGCACCTGGCGCATCTTGTCCTGCGGGGTATCCACCGGCGGCACCGGGGGCAGGGCGGTATAGTGCGGACGGCGAATGCGCCCGCGATAGCCGGTAAAGCGGCCGCCTGCAGTGGCAAAGACAGGCTCGGCATCCACGCGCCATTCGCCCGAAATGGCCGGAGCGGCATCGATCGCCAGCGCGGCACCGGCCAGCGGTTGCAGCGCCTGCACCGCGCGCACCGCGCGATCATCCAGCGCGGCGACAGAGCCGGGGCCAGCCGTGCCCAGCCGCAGGCCGCAGACCAGCGGGGCGATGTAATCGTCGGCCCAGGCGATCCGCATGGTCTCATCGGCAGTGAAGGCGAATTGCTGGGCGGCGGGGCGCCCGGTGCCATCGTCCTCGGCTACGTCACCCAGAGGCAGGCGCGGATCGAGCGGACGCTGTTCGGCCGCACCGGGGCGGCGCCCCTCACGGAACGCCTCGATCCGGCGCAGCAACGCGCGGATGCCATCGCCATCGGACAATGCGCGGTTTTCGGTTGGCTTGGCCTCGGCGGGCGCGGCAGGCGGCAAAACAGGAGCGTCCGGCTGGGGCAGCAGCATGTCGCCCGCCCCCAGCCGTTGCAACAAGGTGCGCGCGCCTTCGGGCAAGTCACGCCGGTGGCGCAGGAAACCGCGGGCCATCACCGGCAAGGCGGGGATCAGCGCTTGCCATTCGCTTTCATCCAGCCGCGCCACGGCCAGCGCGGCGGCGGCGGACTTGGCATCGCCTTCGGCCAGCGTGGCGACCAGCCGCGGGTTGCGCAGGCGCAGGCCGGGTTCGCGCAGGATGCGGCTGCGTTCTTCGGCCGGGATCTGCTGATCCAGGTCTGCCAGCCGCTGCCACGCCCGGTCCTGCAATTCGCCGCCCTCAGGCTCCCCCGCGCTACCCAGCAGATCGACCAGCTGGCGATACTGCGTGCGCGCCGCTGTCTCCCCGCCCACAGGCGAGCGCAGAACGGTGGCGAGGCGATCGTCAAACAGCATGCGTGGCGGCGAATCCGGGTTCCTGGCATGCGCATCATTGCGCACCGTCGCCATAGACCGGGGCGGGCAGCGGCACATGCGCGCCGCGGGCTGCGTTGCAAAGCGGGACAATTGCCGCCGCAGACAATAATATTTCCGAAAGAGCTTGCATTGCGGGCAAATCGTTTCACAAAAAGCTCACACAACGGCAACCGCGCGGACCTTTCCGTGCGCCGGGGGGACACTCCAAAGGGGATACGATGGCTACGCTCGACCGGATCGACAGGCTCCTGCTGGCTGAATTGCAGGCTGAAGGGCGCGTGACCAACGTGGACCTTGCGCGCCGCGTTGGCCTCACCGCGCCGCCGTGCCTGCGGCGCGTGCGCACGCTGGAGGAAGAGGGCGTGATCCGCGGTTATCACGCCGATCTTGACCCTTCCAAGCTGGGCTTTGCGATCACCGTTTTCGCTATGGTCAGCTTGCGCAGCCAGGCCGAGGAAGACCTGCGGGCGTTTGAAAACCACATCAAGGCGCTGCCCGAAGTGCGCGAGTGCCACATGCTGAACGGCGAGATCGACTTCATCCTCAAGATCGTCAGCCGCGACCTGCAGAGCTTCCAGGAATTTCTCACCAGCAAGCTGACGCCCGCGCCCAACGTGGCCAGCGTCAAGACTTCGCTGACGATCCGCACGGCCAAGCATGAGCCCGGAGTACCTCTCGACTAAGTGGAGTGCTTGATTGATTGATCAACCATTCAGCTTGCGGTCAGGCGTGGCGGCTGATAATTTCTCCGACACAAGATCGCGGGAGAGATAGCGTGAAAATCAAGGCCCCGGCTGCGGCCGCCGCCCTGCTGGCTTTTGCCGGCCTCGGTGCCGGTGGAGGCGCTGCATGGGCGCACCATTCGTTCGCGGTGTTCTTTGATGAGACGCGCACCGTGCGGGTGGAGGGCGTGGTCACGGCATTCCGCTTTACCAATCCGCACGCCACCATCGTGCTGCAGGTGCGCGGCGCCGATGGTCAGGAGACAGAATGGCGGGCCGAGACCAATGCCCCGGTGGTGTTGCAGCGGCGCGGGTGGACCCGTGCCAGCTTGCGTCCGGGTGAGCGGATCACGCTGGTCGGTTGGCCATCGCGCGATGGCCGCCCGTATATGCGCATGCGTTCTGCCACGGGTGAGGGCGGGCGGGTGATTGGCACCGCACCGTTTACTACCACCGATGAATAAGCGCGCGTTTGCCCTGCTGGGCGCATCGTTGCTGGCCCTGGCCGGCCCGGGGATCGCCGGTTCGGCTTCCGCCCAGGACAGCGTGCCCGACTTCTCGGGATTCTGGGGAGCGGACTTCACCGTTGATACCTCTATCCGCATGCCCGACATGATCGCTGCCTTGCCCGAAGGTGCGGTGATGATCGAGGATGTGGGCGCGGCAGAATTCCCGCGCGGCGAATTTGGCGGCCTGGTGCTGACGCCCGCAGCGGCGGAACACGCCGCCACGTGGAATGCCGAGCAGGAGATGACCATCCAGCGGGTCTGCCTGCCGCCTTCCATCGTCTATGCCGTGCAGGGGCCATTCCCGTTCGAGATTTATCAGACGCGTGACCTGATCGTGTTCCGGTACGAATACTTCGATCAGGACCGGCTGATCTTCATGGATGGCCGCGCAGTGCCGGAGAACGCGCCGCACACCAAGATGGGCTTTTCGCGCGGGCACTGGGAAGGGCGCGACCTGGTGATCGAGACCAGCAAGATTGCCGCCAGCACCATCACCAACAACGGCCTGGACCACACCGACGGCATCGTGATGACCGAACGCTATCGCCTGTCGGATGATGGCACACGGCTGCACGCGACACAGTGGTTCAGCGATCGTGAAGTGCTGGAAACCGATGGCGCGCGCTACATCACCTGGACCGCGCGGCCGGGCGAATACGTCTATCCGTATGAGTGTGACCCCAGCTTTGCGCTGGAATACGGGCAGATTGGCGCGGCAGAGTAGGGCTTTCAGTGCCCATCCCGTCATCCTGAACGAGCTTGAGGCGAATTACTCCGCCCCGCGCTCCACCGCGCGCTTGGCCAGGTAATCCTCCAGCCATTTGATCGAGTAGTCACCGCTCAAAATATCCGGCTGGCGGATCAGCTCTGCGTGCAAGGGAATCGAGGTTTTCACGCCTTCGACCACCATCTCCTCCAGCGCGCGCTTCAGGCGCATGATGCAGCCTTCGCGGGTCCGGCCATAGACGATCAGCTTGGCGATCATGGAATCGTAGTACGGCGGGATCGAGTATCCCGAATACAGCCCGCTATCCACGCGCACGTGCATTCCGCCCGCCGGGTGATAGGCGGTGATCTTGCCGGGGCTGGGGGTGAAGTTGAACGGGTCTTCCGCGTTGATCCGGCATTCGATCGCGTGGCCGGTAAAGCGCAGGTCTTCCTGCGTCACGCTCAGCGGCTTGCCTTCGGCAATGCGGATCTGTTCGCGCACCAGGTCCATGCCGGTGATCGCTTCGGTAACGGGATGTTCCACCTGCAGGCGGGTGTTCATCTCGATGAAGTAGAACTCGCCGTTCTCCCACAGGAACTCGATCGTGCCCGCGCCGCGATAGCCCATGTCGGCCATGGCCTTGGACACGATGCCGCCCATCCGGTCCCGCTCGGCCGGGGTGATGACGGGGCTAGGAGCTTCCTCCAGCACTTTCTGGTGGCGGCGCTGCAAAGAACAGTCACGCTCGCCCAGGTGGATGGCGTTGCCGTTGCCGTCACCGAAGATCTGGAATTCGATGTGGCGCGGATTGCCGAGGTACTTTTCGAGGTAAACCGTATCGTCGCCGAACGCGGCCTTGGCCTCGTTGCCGGCCTGAATCATCAGCGTTTCGAGCTGGTCGGGGTGTTCGCACACCTTCATGCCGCGCCCGCCGCCACCGCTGGCTGCCTTGATGATCACCGGATAGCCGATTTCCTCGGCGATCTTCTTGGCCTCGACGGGGTCGGTGATCGCACCGTCCGAACCTGGCACCAGCGGCATGCCCAGCGCTCCGGCGGTGCGCTTGGCCTCCACCTTGTCGCCCATGGTGCGGATGTGTTCCGGCTTCGGGCCGATCCAAGTAATGCCGTGGGCTTCGACGATTTCGGCGAACTGGGCGTTCTCCGACATGAAGCCATAGCCGGGATGGATCGCATCGGCGCCGGTCACTTCGGCGGCCGAGATGATTGCGGCGGTGTTGAGATAGCTGTCGGTCGCGGCCGGCGGGCCGATGCACACCGCATGGTCTGCCAGGCGCACGTGCATTGCCTCGGCGTCGGCAGTGGAATGAACCGCCACCGTCTCGATGCCCATTTCGTGCGCCGCGCGGTGGATGCGCAGCGCGATTTCGCCGCGGTTGGCAATCAGGATGCGGGTGATGGCCATGGTTGTGTCCTGCCTCAGCCGATGACGACGAGCGGCTGGTCGTATTCGACCGGCTGGCCGTTTTCGATCATCACCTGCTTGATCACGCCATCACGGGGGGCGGTGATCGGATTCATCACCTTCATCGCCTCGATGATCAGCAGCGTCTGGCCGGTCTTGACCGTATCGCCCACCGAGACAAACGGCGCGGCGCCAGGCTCGGGCAGCAGATAGGCGGTGCCGACCATCGGGCACTTGACCGCGTTGGCCAGGTCCACCGCCGGTTCGGCCGCAGGTGCGGCGGGAGCGGCGGCGGCCGGCGCGGCAGCCGCAGCGGCCATGGCCAGCGGCGCGGGCGCGGCAGCAGCTACGGCGCCACGCGAAACGCGGATCTTGCGGTCCCCGTCCTCAACCTCGATTTCGGTCAGGCCGGTCTCGGCCAGCATATCGGCCAGCTGGCGCACCAGCTTTGCATCGATGTTCATCGCCCCGCTGCGCGGTGCAGAACCCCCGGCAGAACCCTTGTTGTCGGCCATCAATACCCTCTTGGCTCGGTTATCCCTGAGCGCCCCCGCTAGAAGCATGGGCGCGTCATGGCAAGTCTTGGGGCAAGCATGACGATTTGGTTACGTCGCGGCGTTACAAGGTCGCCGCGTGCTCCAGAGCCATCACATAGCCTTGCGGACCATGCCCGCGAAACTCGGCCACGCAGGCCATGCCGATGTACGAGATGTGGCGGAATGGCTCGCGCTTCAGCGGATCGGACAAGTGCACTTCGATACACGGGACGGTGATCGAGCGCGCCGCATCGTGCAAGGCGATGGAGGTGTGAGTATAGGCCCCCGCATTGATGAGGATTGCCTTGGCGCCCACGGCCTGGGCCTCTTGCATCCAGTCGATCAGGTGGCCTTCGTGGTTCGACTGGCGCATGTCGATGGCGAGATCCAGCTCGCGGCCACGATCTTCCAGCATGCCGGCAATGTCGTCGAGCGTGGCCGAGCCGTAAATCTCCGGCTCGCGCATGCCCAGCAAGTTGAGGTTGGGTCCGTTGAGGACGAATACCGTGGCGGCCATTGCGCGAGCTCCCTGCGATTTGCAGGGCGCTCTTAGCGGCATGTCACCGCCACGGTAAAGCAGGCTGGATCGCTCAGCTGTCCACGCCGCGCACCTTGCCCCACTGGCGGGCGGCGGTGTAGCCAAGGTAACCGGTGCCGAACAGGGCATAGAGCGGTTCCGGCAAGCCGTTCAGGTAGCCGTTGATCCCGGCGGCGATGTCCAATGCAGCTTGCGGACGGAAGGCTGAAAGGATGCCCATCGGCAGGGCGAACAGCAGCATCGTGTACATCACATAGAGGAAGCTGGGGCGCGCCCGGCTGGTCCACGGATCGCGGCTGTTGGCCTCGGCGATGATGGCCGACATCTGCGTCTGGATCTGGTCCAGCGCCTGCGTGCCCTGCAATTGCAGCAGCTCCAGCTTGGCGCGGTCGCGCGCCTCGCGGTCGGGGATGACCTTGTCGATGATAGACGCGAGGGGACCGATAAGGGCTTCAAGAAGGGCCATGCATATACTCCTAGTTGGCGAATTGGCCCGGCATGTCCGGCAGGCGTGGCTGTAGGACAGCAATAATTGCCGATGGTAGCGCTCTCACTCATTTGACGATCACAATTAACTTGCGTTTGCCAGAGTCAAAAATATCATTGCGTCACCAAGACCGCAGCCGGGCCCATCGGGTCCGGGATAAAACAGGGCGCGGTCAGGGATGAGGGAGAATACCATGGCTGGAATCTGGACTCGCCGCAGGGCGGCATTCGTCACGTCGTGCGCAATC
>JAZKFK010000061.1:0-7798 GCA_040386475.1 Pseudomonadota bacterium
GCCTTGCGGGCGAAAAAGCCGTGGCGGCGAGCACGCACCAGGTTGCTCGGCTGGAAAGTGCGCTTCATGACAAAGTACCTCGAAAAACAAAAACAATAGGGCCGCCAGCACGGGCGGCCTCAAGATGGGCGCGCGTTAGTTGAGCGAAGCCATCAAGTCAAGATCGGGCAAGCCAAGATACGCGAGCCGCGGAGCCTGCGGCAACGGCGCAGGGACCAAAGCGGGCTGCATCCACTCACGCATCTCGCTGCCATCCAGCCACAAGGCCGATTCGAACGGAACCGAATTGGTCATGGCATAAAACTGCGCCGCTGCCTCGCGGCTCATGCCCATTTCGCGATAATAATCGAGGTACTTGGCGTGTTCGGGCGAATCGGGGGCATAATCCCACGCTCCAAGACCGCGATCATCGAGCCAGGAGTGGACCGCAAACTCGGCACCATCGGAGATGGTCACGCTACGGCCCGCCAGTACCAGTTCAACAGCGCCCGAACGGACCGAGCCGCCATCGGGCACGTCCACCGCCAGCCCGTGGTCGCGAATCATCCGGCCAAGGCGCAGATTCGCGCGGTCATCGTAAGTGCCGGGGCAATCGATGAAGGTGAGCGTGGAAATGTGCGGGAAATCGGCCAGCATCTGCGCGAATTCAGCCGGACTGTAGCTATCGGTAATGCCGACCAGCGCGGCGCGGCCCTCATCCAGCACCCGGAACGGGCCATAAGCGGCGATTGCACTTCGTTCAGCCTGTGCCAGTTGCGGCGAGACGAACCGCTGGGCGCCGCTGTCCACCCACTCCTCGACCACTTCCTCATAGACATAGGTCTGCGCTGCTGCTGGCAGAGCCAGATGAGAAACGAGCAAGGCAAGCAGGAGGGCGGGACGGCGCATGAGCGCAGAATCGGCCCGCGCCCCTTCCCGGTTCGTTACCAAACGCGGTTTCCCGCGGATTCACCATGACCCACGCTCGACAAGTGGAGCGCTGGCGCTATCACCCTCTCGCAAAAGGAGAATGTCGTGGTCGCGCTGGTGCAGACGGTTGCCTATCTCGGGCTCGATGCCCGCCCGGTGGAGGTTCAGTGCCAGCTGGCTGCGGGCTTGCCGCGCTTTGCCGTGGTTGGCCTGCCGGACAAGGCGGTGGGCGAAAGTCGCGAGCGGGTGCAATCGGCGCTCGCCTCGATGGGGCTGGCCCTGCCGCCCAAGCGCATCACGGTGAACCTTTCGCCCGCCGACCTGCCCAAGGAAGGCAGCCATTACGATTTGCCGATCGCGCTGGCCCTGCTGGCGGCGATGGGTGTGACCGATGCCGAGCAGCTGCACGATTTCGTGGCCGTGGGCGAACTGGCGCTGGATGGCCGTGTGGTCGCAACGCCGGGTGTGCTGCTGGCCGCGCTCCATGCCAGCGAAACCGAGCGGGGCCTGATCTGCCCCGCCACACAAGGTGCCGAGGCGCGCTGGGCCAGTGATGTGCCGGTGCTGGCCGCGCCTGACCTCGTCAGCCTGCTCAATCACCTGAAGGGCACCAGCCGCTTGCCCGATCCCGCGCCAGGCGTGGTGGACGAGCCGGCCTATGGCCCGGACCTGAAGATGGTGAAGGGCCAGGAAGTGGCCAAGCGCGCGCTGGAAATTGCCGCTGCGGGCGGGCATAATCTGCTGATGATCGGCCCGCCGGGTGCGGGCAAGAGCTTGCTGGCCTCCTGCCTGCCAGGCGTGCTGCCACCGCTCTCGCCCGCAGAGGCGCTGGAGGTGAGCATGGTCGCTTCGGTGGCGGGTACGCTGGAAGGCGGCAAGATCAGCCGCACCCGTCCGTTCCGCGCGCCGCACCATTCTGCGTCCATGGCGGCACTGACTGGCGGTGGTCTTCGGGTGCGACCGGGAGAAGTGAGCCTGGCGCACCTGGGCGTACTGTTCCTTGACGAGCTCCCGGAATTTCAACGCGCGGTACTCGATTCGCTGCGCCAGCCGCTGGAAACCGGCAAGGTCGATGTCGCCCGTGCCAATGCCCATGTTGCTTACCCGGCGCGGGTGCAGCTGGTGGCGGCGATGAATCCATGCCGCTGCGGCCATCTGGGCGATGCCGCGCTGGCGTGCAGCCGCGCGCCGCGCTGCGCGGCCGATTATCAGAGCAAAGTGTCCGGCCCGCTGCTCGACCGGATCGACTTGCATGTGGAAGTCGACCCGGTGTCCGCCGCCGACCTGTCGCTGCCGCCCCCGGCGGAAGGCAGCGCCGAGGTTTCCGCCCGCGTGGCCGCCGCGCGCGCGCTGCAGGTGGCGCGCGGGGTGCGCTCCAATGCGGAGCTTGATGGCGATGCGCTGGAACTGCACGCCACGCCTGACGAGGCGGGGCGCAAGCTGCTGTTGCAGGCGGCAGAGGCGATGCGCCTGTCCGCCCGCTCGTACACCCGCGTGCTGCGCGTGGCGCGCACGATTGCCGATCTGGCGGGGAGCGAGGGCGTGACTCGCTTGCATGTGGCCGAGGCGCTCAGCTATCGGCGGCAGGTGCCCCGTTCCTGACCTGGACCTGACCATATGACAGCTCTCCTGCTTCTTGCCCTGGCCTTGGCGATGGATGCGCTGGTGGTCTCCATCGCGCGCGGTGCGGCGGGTCCGCACCGGCTGCGCCCGGCACTGGAGACGGGTCTCGCCTTCGGAGTGGCGCAAGGTGTGATGCCGCTGATCGGCTGGGCGCTTGGCGCACTTTTCGCCGGCGTGATCGAGGCCGTGGACCACTGGGTCGCGTTTGGCCTGCTGGGTTTCCTTGGCGTGCGGATGATCCTGGCGGCGCTGTCTGAAGAAGGCGAGACAGAGCAGTCTGCACAAGGTGCTGGCTACTGGCACGCGCTGGCAGCCGCTGCCGTGGCCACCAGTATCGATGCCGCCGCGGCGGGGTTGACGCTCGACCTGCTGGGCGTGCCAGTCTTGCTTGCCTGCCTGATTATTGCCGCAGTCACCGCGGCGCTATGCGTGCCGGGTTACTGGTTTGCCGCCAAGATCGGTCTGCGCTTTGGCAAAATGGCAGAGATGGTCGGCGGCGTGGTGTTGATCGGGCTGGGCTGCAAGATCCTGGTCGAACACCTCGCCTGACGCCAAAGCCCAGGCGAGCCGTCAGCAGCAGTCAGCAAACTTTTTGCCCACGTGATCGCGGTGGCACCAGGCCAGGTCATGCCAGCCCAGTTCTCGTCCGTCGGCGGCATGGATGGTGATCGGTGACACCGGCTCGCCATTGCGGGCATCGACCAGCACCAGTTCGGAATTGACGTTGCCGCCATAACGCTCGCCCCATTGGCGCAGAGCCAGCATGGCGGGCAGCAGGTCCACGCCCTTGGGAGTCAGGCAGTATTCCACCTTGCGCCGGTCATCCGCGCAGGGCTGGCGGGTCATTACCCCGTGCTCCACTAGCCGGGCCAGGCGGTTGGACAGAATATTGCGGGCAATGCCCAGTTCGTTGGAAAATTCCTCGAAGTGCTTCAGCCCATTGAAGGCGGCGCGCAGCAGCAGGAACGACCAGCGCTCCCCCATCACCTCAAGCGCCGAGGGCAGGCCGCAAGTGGCAATTTCCTTCAGCGATTCGCGCAGTTCACCCATCAATCACTCATCCAACTTCGGCTGACCCTACAGCCAATCACACCAAAGCCCAAATCTTTGCAAAATCCCGCAAGAAACGGGTTGCAATGAAAAACCTGTGATTATAGGTAGCGATTCGAAACCAGTATTTCAATGCAACCTTTAGTCAGGAGCCTCCCATGACCGTCCGCTCGATCCTCCGCCGTCCTGCCCTGGCCATCGTGGCTGCGGGTCTTGGCCTGGCGCTGGCCCCGCTGGGCGTGGCAGCTCAAGGCGAGGGGCCGCACTTCCGCGCCCAGCTGGCCGCTCCTGCAGCACAAGCGCGCAATGTGGCAGGCGGCGTGGTTTGGCGCTGTGCCGAAGCCAGCTGTACAGCTCCGCGCACCGGCACCCGTCCGCTGCGGATGTGTCGTGAACTGCGCAATGAACTGGGCCAGGTTGTCAGCTTCGAAGTGGCTGGCGTGGCGCTCACCACAGCAGATCTGGCGCGCTGTAACGGCTGATCCGGCGACTATCTTCCCGGGTCACACTCCATCCCCCGGGTGACAACTGGGCCTCGGCGCAAACCGCGCCGGGGCCCATTTTCGTATCATGCCAGCAGGCCGTGGGCCTGCAGGTCCGCTGCCAGGGTGGCAGCATCGGTGAACAGGTGCCCGTGCCATCCGCGGGCCCGTGCGGCAGCGATATTCTCGATCCGGTCGTCGATGAAGAACAGGGCTTCCGGCGGCAAGCCAAAGCGGACCTCGGCCAGCGCGTAGATCGCCGGGTCAGGCTTGGCCAGCTTCTCGCGGCCCGATACCACGATGTCGCGAAAATGCGTGAAGATCGGCTCGGTGGGGTAGAAGCCGTCCCAGAACGTGGTGCCGAAGTTGGTCAGCGCGAACAGCGGCACGTTGCGTGCGGCCAGCTGCTCCACCAGTTCATGCACTCCGGCCACCGGACCACCCACCGTTTCGTTGAAGCGACTGGCATAAGCGGTGATTTCGGGCGCATAGTCGGGATACAGCGAGAGCAGTTCGGCCACCATGTCGGCCAGCTCCTCACCCTCATCATGGCGCATGTGGAATTCGAAGGTCAGCACTTCGCCCAGGAAATGCGCGCGCCGTGCGGGATCGGCGATCTCCTTGTCGAACAGGTAGCGCAAGTCCCAGTGGAACAGCACGTTGCCCACGTCGAACACCACGGCTGCCGGTGCTGCGGACAGAACTGACTCAGGCATGCAAAAAGCCCCCGTTGTGGCGGGGGCTTTGCAAACGACCTGCCCCGCGAGCGAATCGCGAGGGGCGCGTCGTCATCAGCCCTGGCGGGCCTTGAAGCGACGCTGGGTCTTGTTGATCACGTAAACGCGGCCGCGACGACGGATCACGCGGTTATCGCGGTGACGATCCTTGAGCGACTTCAAGCTGTTGACGATCTTCATGACACGCTTCCTGAAAAACAAGCGGCACCGGAGGCTGCTCCGATGCCGGACTTCGTGGAGGCGCGGTTACGCAAGCGACCCTGCAAAGTCAACGGCCAAAGTCACCCGCGCGCTAGGCCAGAGCACGCAATTCCGCCAATTTGCGCTCCCACGCCAGCGCATGGTGCACGATCTGGTCAAGATCGGCGTGACGCGGCACCCATGGCAGGGTCTGCTTGATGCGCGATGGATCGCTGACCAGCGAATCGGCATCGCCCAACCGCCGGGGGCCGAGCACGCGGTTGAGCTTAAGGTTGGTCACCCGGTCCACCGCGTCGAGCACCTCCAGCACCGAGAAGCCCCGGCCATAGCCGCAGTTCATCGTCAAGGACCGGTCGGGCTGCTGCACCAGCGCATCCAGCGCCAGCACGTGCGCGGCGGCAAGGTCGCTCACGTGGATGTAATCGCGCACGCCGGTGCCATCGGGCGTAGCATAATCGGTGCCGAACACGCCGACACTGTCGCGCAGGCCCAGCGCCGCTTCCACCGCAACCTTAATCAGGTGCGTGGCCCCGGCGGTGGATTGCCCGCTGCGCGCTTGCGGGTCTGCCCCGGCGACATTGAAATAGCGCAAGGCGCAATAGTTCATCGCATGGGCGTGGGCGGTATCGGCCAGCATCTGTTCGGTCATCAGCTTCGACCAGCCATACGGATTGATCGGCACCTTGGGCAGGTCTTCATTCACCGGCGAGACAGCGGGGATGCCATAAGTGGCTGCGGTACTTGAGAAAATCACGTGGCGCACGCCTGCCTTGACCACGGCTTGCAGCAGCGCGCGGCTTTTGACGGTGTTGTTGAGGTAATATTTCAGCGGATCGGTGACGCTCTCGGGAACAATGATCGATCCTGCGAAATGCATCACTGCACCAATCTGCTGTTCACGGAAGATGCGCAGCAGCAGGTCTTCGTCGGCAATGTCGCCCTCGTAGAAGGCCACGCCCTCGGGTATGGCAAAGCGGAAGCCGGTCGACAGGTTGTCGATCACGGCAACCGGGGTGCCACGGTCGCGCAGGGCAAGGACGGCATGGCTGCCGATATAACCGGCGCCGCCGGTGACGAGAACGGGAAAGGAAGTGCTCATGGGACAGGTCACCTATCAAAAGAATGCGAAGCTTGCATTAACTGCGAGCGCCGGGGTGGCCGCGCTGTTGCTGTCTGCTTGCGCCGCGCCCGCCTATGTCTCGCCAGTGGAAGTGACGCGGTTTGCAGCGTCTGCCGCGCAACTGGGGCAGGGGACCATTTCGCTGCGTCCGGCACCGGGCATGGACGAGGGGCTGGAGTTTGGCATTTATCGTGCCGCCGTCGCCGTTGAGTTGGAGCGCCTCGGCTATCGCGTGGTGTCCGATATGGGCGCGCAAGTGGCCACTATTGGTGTGGGAGAAAACAGTTTCCAGCCTGAGCGGCGCAGCCCGGTATCGGTCGGCGGCAACGCGGGGCTGGGCTCCTATGGTTCCGGCGTGGGGCTGGGCGTGGGGATCAACCTCAACGGCCCGCCGGCGGAACGGATCGAGCGCCAGCTTTCGGTCACCATCCGCGGCAACGATGCACCCGCCAACCTGTGGGAGGGCCGCGCCAGCTTCGTCGCCACGGCCAACAGCGACTTTGCCGGCGATGCTCCCGCTGCCACCCGCGCCGCCGCCGCGCTGTTCGAGGGCTTCCCCGGCACATCCGGAGAGACTATCGAAGTCGAATGACCCAGATCAGCATCAACGCCGCGTTCGATTCCGGCAATATCGAGGTGCTGGAGGTGTCCGGCACTTCTGCTCGCCTCGCCATCCGCAAGGACCACCAGAGCGACTTCTTCCAGTGGTTCCATTTCCGCGTGTCAGGCTGCGCGGGCCGGGCGATCGAACTGAAGATCACCGGGCTTGCCCAGTCGGCCTATCCCGAGGGTTGGCCAGGTTACCGCGCCTGCGTATCCGAGGATCGCGACTTCTGGGGCCGGGCCGAAACCTCCTATGACAAGGCCGAACTTGGCGGGACGCTGACCATCCGCCACCAGCCCGATGGCGACCTGGCGTGGTTCGCCTATTTCGCGCCCTATTCGCATGAGCGGCACCTCGACCTGGTGGCGCAAGTTGCCGCCGAACCCGGCGTTACGCACCACACGCTGGGCGTCAGCCTGGATGGCCGGACCATTGACTGCCTCGACGTGGGCGAGGGCGAACAGCAGGTCTGGTTCTACGCCCGCCAGCATCCGGGCGAATCGATGGCCGAATGGTGGATCGAAGGCGCGCTGGAAATGCTGTGCGACGATACCAATCCCGTTGCCCGCCGCTTGCGCCAGCTGTGCACTTTTCACGTGGTGCCCAACTGCAATCCCGATGGCTCGGTGCGCGGACATTTGCGCACCAATGCTGCGGGCGTGAACCTTAACCGCGAATGGGCCGCGCCCAGTGCCGAACGCTCGCCCGAGGTGCTGGCGATCCGCAATGCGATGGATGAAACCGGCGTCGATTTTGCGATCGACGTTCACGGCGACGAGGCGATTGCGGCCAATTTTCTGGCGGGCTTCGAGGGCATCCCCAGCTGGACCGAGGCGCAAGGCGAAGGCTACGCCCGCTACCGTGCGATCCTGGAGCGCCGCACGCCGGACTTTCAGACAAAGCAGGGCTATCCGGTTGCCGGCGCCGGCAAGGCCAACCTGGCGATGAGCACCAACCAGCTGGCCGAGCGGTTCGGCGCGGTGGCCATGACGCTGGAAATGCCGTTCAAGGACCACGCGCCGATGCCTGACGAGGCGCAGGGGTGGAGCCCGGAGCGGTGCAAGCTGCTGGG
>JAZKFK010000062.1:0-5141 GCA_040386475.1 Pseudomonadota bacterium
CCAAGACCATCGAGAAGTACCTGGGAGGGGACTACAAGGTTCTCGCCTCCTACGGTCACATCCGCGACCTGCCGCCCAAGGATGGCAGCGTGCGCCCCGACGAGGACTTCGCGATGGATTGGGAAGTCCCGTCCGAAAAGCGCAACCGCGATCAGGTGAAGGCCATCGTCGATGCCGCCAAGAAGGCCGACCGCCTGATCCTTGCGACTGACCCTGACCGCGAAGGCGAGGCGATCAGCTGGCACGTGCAGGACATGCTGACGCAGAAGAAGGCACTGCCGACAGATGTCGAGCGGGTCACCTTCAACGCCATCACCAAGCAGGCGGTAACCGATGCCATGAAGGCGCCGCGCGCGCTGGATATGGACCTGATCGACGCGTACCTCGCCCGCCGCGCGCTGGATTACCTGTTCGGTTTCACCCTCTCGCCGGTGTTGTGGCGCAAGCTGCCCGGCGCCAAAAGTGCGGGCCGCGTGCAGAGCGTGGCCTTGCGCCTGATCGTGGAGCGCGAGCGCGAGATCGAGGCCTTCGTGCCGCAGGAATACTGGTCCGTCACCGCGCAGATGGAGCACGATGGCACCGCCTTCGACGCGCGGCTGGTGCGCTTTGATGGCGACAAGGTGGATCGCCTGTCGATCGGCAATGGCACCACTGCCGCAGCTGCCAAGGCCGCTGTGGAGGCCGGGCGCTTTACCGTGGCGGAGGTCGAGACCAAGCCCCTGAAGCGCAACCCCGCGCCGCCGTTCACCACCAGCACCTTGCAGCAGGAGGCCGCGCGCAAGCTGGGCTATTCGGCCAGCCATACCATGCGGCTGGCGCAGAACCTGTATGAAGCGGGCGCGATCACCTACATGCGGACCGATGGCGTGCAGATGGACCACAGCGCCATTTCCGCCTGCCGCAAGGCCATTACCGAACGGTTTGACGGGCACTATCTGCCCGAAAAGCCGCGGATTTACACCACTAAGGCCAAGAACGCGCAGGAAGCGCACGAGGCGATCCGGCCAACCGATTTCACCCGCGACCGCGCCGGTTCGGGGGACGAGGCCAAGCTCTATGACCTGATCTTCAAGCGGGCGATGGCCAGCCAGATGGCGGGTGCCCAGCTGGAACGGACCACGGTGACAATGCGCGAAGGAACCGGCCAGCACGAGCTGCGCGCCACCGGCCAGGTGGTCAAGTTCCCCGGCTTCCTGGCAGTCTACGAGGAAGGCCGCGACGCGAAAGCCGACGATGACGAGGATGGCGCGCTGCTGCCGCTGATGAAGGCGGGCGATTGTCCAGCCAAGAAGGCGGTGGACGCGGTGCAGCACTTCACCCAGCCGCTGCCGCGCTTCTCCGAAGCCAGCCTGGTCAAGCGGCTGGAGGAACTGGGTATCGGGCGGCCGTCGACCTATGCTTCCACCATCCAGACCCTGCGCGACCGCACTTATGTGCGGATGGAGAAAAATCGTTTCTTCGCAGAAGATTCGGGGCGATTGCTGACAGCATTTCTCGAACGGTTCTTCCCGCGCTATGTGGCGTACGACTTCACCGCCGGGATGGAGGACGAGCTGGACGAAGTCTCCGCCGGGCACGCCAGGTGGAAGACCGTGCTGGAAAACTTCTGGCGCGATTTCAAACCCAAGAGCGACGAGGTGATGGAATTCAAGCCATCGGAAGTGACCGAGGCGCTGGACCTGTTCCTGACCGATTACCTGTTCCCGCCGCAGGCCGATGGCCACGATCCGCGCACCTGCCAGAAGTGCATCGCCGAGGGGCGTGACGCTGGCCGGCTGGCTTTGCGCGGCGGCCGCTTCGGGGCCTTCATCGGCTGCTCCAATTATCCGGAATGCACCTTCCGCCGCAAGTTCGGCCAGCCGGGTGACGGCGACGGTTCGGACGATGCCGGCATGGGCGTGGATCCGGTCAGCGGCCTGCCGGTGGAACGGCGCACGGGGCGCTTCGGCCCCTATATCCAGCTGGGAGAAGGCAAGGACGCCAAGCGCGCCAGCATCCCCAAGGACATTCCTGAGTTTGACCTTGAGTGGGCCTTGAAGCTGCTAGCCCTGCCGCGCGTGATTGGTGACCATCCGGAAACCGGATTGCCGATCGAGGCGAATATCGGCCGCTATGGTCCGTACCTGAAGCATGACGGCAAGTACGCCAAGCTGGGCGGCACGCGCGATGTGCTGGAAACGGGCATGAACACCGCGGTCACGCTGCTGGCCGAAGCCGCTAACCGCGGCCCCGGCGCGCGCACCGGCAAGTCCGAACCCATCGCCACGCTGGGCGCGCATCCCACCAGTGGCGGCGAGATGAAGGTCATGCCCGGCCGCTATGGTCCCTACGTCACCGATGGCACCACCAATGCCACGCTGCCCAAGGACATGAAGCCGGAGGACTGCACCGTTGAACAGGCGATCGCCCTGATCGACGCGCGCGCTGCCAAGGGTCCGCCGGCCAAGAAGAAGGGCGCGCGCAAGTCTCCGGCCAAAAAGCCCGCAGCCAAGAAGACTCCGGCCAAAAAGGCTCCGGCCAAGAAGAAAGCCCCAGCGAAGAAGGCGGAAAGCTGATGGCCGAACGGTTTGAACGTCACCGCCAGCCGTGGACCGGCGAGGAAGCGGGCAAGCTGCGCACGCTGGCCAGCAAGGGCAAGGGCCTGAAGGAAATCGCCAAGGCGTTGGGCCGGACCGAGGAATCGACCAAGGACTTTGCCAAGGAAAACAGCATCGCAATTGCCAAAAAGCGTTGAGCGGGGCAGGTTCGGCGTAAGGAGGGGCTTGCTGCATGGTCTTCGCCGGTTCGCCGCTGTGGCTGGATTTCCTGCTGCTGCTGGCCCTGTGCGCCGGGGCGCTTGAACTGGGCCGTGCCTATGGCGTGCGAACGCAGCGCCGAGCCATCGCGGACGACGCCGAAAGCAGCGAAACGCACGCGCTGTCGGGCGTGTTCGGACTGCTGGCACTGTTGATGGCCTTTTCCTTCGGCATGGCGCTTGATCGGTACGAGGAGCGGCGCGAACTGGTGGTGGCTGAGGCCAATGCATTGGGCACCCTGGCCAGCCGGGTGGCCCTGCTGCCAGCGGCGGACGCCCGGCCTCTGCGGCAAAAACTGGCTAGCTATGCGCGCGAACGACTGGCATTCGGCAATGCTGCCACCGCGACGGAAGCAGTGGCATCGGCCGGTCGCGCCGAGAGGCTGCATGGCCAGATGGGCGCGATGATCTACGCCTCGCTGGCCAGTGCCCCGCCAGATCCGCGCGGTCCGGCACTGTTGCAGCCGTTCAACGAGGCCGGCGATGTTGCCACCACCAGGCTGGCCGCCCGCGAGGCGCACTTGCCCGATGCCGTGCTGTTCCTGCTGTGCCTGTTCTGCGTGGCCGGCGCCGCCATGCTGGGATACAGTCGCGCCAGCAGCCCCCGCGCCCATCGTCCGGCGTCGCTGCTGTTCCTGACCTTGCTGGCGGTGGCCTTCGTCACCGTGCTCGATCTTGACCGACCGCGTGGGGGATCGATCCTGGTCCCGCAACAGGCGATGGAGCGGCAGGCAGCAGCGCTGATTGCCGCTGCCGGGATGCGGGGTTGAACCCTTTTGCGTTCCCGCGCATTGCGCAATGATGAGCGAAGCCGACTTGCATCCTCCCGCCACCGCCACAGACGAACACCCCGGCCTGCCCCTGCCGCGCCGGTGGTGGGCGATTGCGGCGATCAGTTTTGGCACGGCGGTGCTGGTGCTCGATGGGTCCATCGCCAATGTCGCCTTGCCCACGATGGCGCGCGAACTGGGGGTCACCAACTCTGTCATCACCAATGTGGTGACGATCTACCAGCTGGTGCTGGTGATGCTGCTGCTGCCGTTTTCCAGCCTGGGTGACCGGATCGGACATCGCAGGATGTACCAGTACGGGCAGGGCGTGTTCATGCTGGCGAGTGCGCTGTGCCTGCTGGCAGACAACCTGCCGGTACTGCTGCTGCTGCGGGCATTCCAAGCCATCGGCGCGGCCATGGCCTTGAGCGTTTCCGCCGGAATGCTGCGCCAGATCTATCCGGCCAGTCGGCTGGGCACGGGGCTGGGGGTCAACAGCGTGATCGTCGCCTCGTCATCCGCGCTGGCGCCCACGCTGGGCGGCTATATCGTCAGCCATGCGCCGTGGGAGTGGGTGTTCGTGGCCGCTGCGCCCCTGGCCATCGTCAGCCTGCTGATGGGCCAGGCGCTGCCCGATCCCTTGCCGCAGGATCGCAAGACCGACTGGCTCAGTGCAGGCTGGAGCGCGCTGACCATGCTGCTGCTGGTCGGCGGCATCCAGATCGGCACCCACGGCAGCGTGGTGCCCGGCGCGGCGATCAGCCTGCTGGGCGTCGTTTCGCTGGTGCACCTGGTGCGGCGCGAGCGGCAAGTGGCCAACCCGGTGCTGCCGGTGGACCTGCTTGCCCGCCCGGTGATCGGCTTGTCGGTGCTGGCGGGGATGGCCAGCTTTATCGCGGCGGGCACCTTGATGCTGAGCCTGCCGTTCACCCTGCAGGTGAGCCTTGGTTACAGTCCGCAGCAGGTGGGCCTGTTGCTGCTGCCATTCCCGCTGACCATGCTGGTCATCTCGCCGCTGGCCGGCTGGCTGAGCGATCGTATAGCGCCGACCAAACTGGGCGTGGCAGGCATGGCCGTGGCGATCACCGGCCTGCTGTTGCTGGCTTTCATGCCGGAACGGCCGAGCGAGTGGGGTATTGCCGCGCGGCTGGGTTTCACCGCGCTGGGCTTCGGGCTGTTTTTTGCTCCCAACACCCGCCTGCTGATCAGCCGCGCCCCGCGTGACCGGGCGGCGGCGGCAGGCGGCCTGATGAGCACTTCGCGCCTGTTCGGCCAGACGCTGGCAGCGGTGATCGTGGGCATGCTGCTGGCGGGCGGGCTGGGCATGGGGCCAGTGCCGATGCTGGTGGCTTGCGCGTTGGCGGTGGTAGCCGCCGTGTGCAGCGTGACACGGTACCGCTTTCGCGAAGTTGCCAGCGGTTAGCCCGCGAGCAAACGCTCCAGCTCGCGTGCAATCGCCGCATGACCGGCTGCTGTGGGGTGCCAAGGTGCACCCTCTGCGCCGTTGTATCCCGGTGCCAGCCCGCGCGTCCACGGTTCTGCCGAGCAGGCTGTGTGATCTTGCGATGGCACGTCGA
>JAZKFK010000063.1:0-2381 GCA_040386475.1 Pseudomonadota bacterium
GGGCGCAGGTCAGTGCCACAGACGTGCGCAGCGCCACGAAAGAACAGATCATGTCGCTGGGCGCCAAGCCGGTGTTCGTGGAAAGCGTGGCGGGCATCGAGGGTGAGGGCGCTGGCGGCTACGCCACCGAAATGTCGCCCGAATACCAGGCCGCGCAGGCCGAACTGGTCAGTAGCCATATCGCTAAGCAGGACCTGGTCATAACCACGGCGCTGATCCCCGGCCGCGCCGCACCGCGCCTGATCACCGACGCTCAGATTGCGACTATGCGCGCGGGATCGGTGATCTTCGACCTGGCCGTGGCACAAGGCGGCAACGTGGAAGGCAGCGTGCCAGATCAGGTGGTGACGCGCCACGGGGTGCACATCATGGGTTATTCCAACACGCCTGCGCACCTGTCCGCCGATGCGAGCGCGCTGTTCAGCCGCAATCACTACAACTTCCTCTCAGCCTTCTGGGACAAGCAGGCAGGGCGGCCCGTGCTTGACGAAGAGATCGGCACTGCCGTGCGGCTGACCAGCGGCGGCAAAATCGTCAACGAGAGGCTTATGGCATGACCACGACCAAGCTGATTTGCGCACTTGTCGCCAGTGCGCTGGCCTGTTCTGGGTGCGCTACGGTCCCTCAGGCGCAACGGGCCGCCTCGCTGGATTTCAGCCCTTTCATGGTGGCCATTTCGGTTAACGACATCGACGCGGAAACCGCGTTTTACACCAGTGTGCTCGATTTCACCGTCGAAAAGGACGCCAGCATGCGCGATGGGGCGGTGCAGTTCCGCTGGCTGACCAATGGCACGCAGCGGATCGAGCTGGTGAAGGCCGCTGGCTCCACTGCCGGGACACCGCATCCTGCGCCTCCCGGCCATGCAGCCGTTCGCGGATTTACCCACCTGACGCTGCAAACCGACGACATCGCCGCCGTGCGCGCCACTTTGGCCACGCGCGGAATAACACCGTCGATGGAGCCAACAGATGTAGCCGCGCTGGGTATCCGGGTGATGTACCTGACCGATCCGGAAGGCAACGCGGTGGAAATCGCGCAGGTTGTGGGGGGCTGAGCCGACATGGATTTCATCTCGATCCTCTCCATCTTCGTGATGGCCTGCTTCGTCGGCTATTACGTCGTCTGGTCGGTCACGCCTGCATTGCACACTCCGCTGATGGCGGTGACCAATGCGATCAGTTCGGTGATCATCGTGGGCGCGCTGGTAGCCGCTGCCGCATCGGGTAGTCCGGCAGCCAAGTGGCTGGGGCTGCTGGGCGTGGTGCTGGCCAGCGTCAACATCTTCGGTGGCTTTGCGGTCACCGCGCGGATGCTGGCGATGTACAAAAAGAAGGAGAAGAAGTGATGGAACACGCTTCTTCCCCGCCCTGGGCCATGCTGGCTTACCTTGTTGCGGGCGTGCTGTTCATCCTGGCGCTGCGCGGACTGTCGCATCCGACCACCAGCCGTGCGGGCAACCGCTATGGCATGCTGGGCATGCTGATTGCGGTGGTCACGACGCTCGCGACACACTTTCCCTATATCGGAACGCGCGAGAGTGCACCGGCTTACGACACGTATATGCCGGATTTGACGACATTCGCGCAAATCCTGGCAGCGATCGCCCTCGGCGCAATCATTGGCCTGACGACCGCGCGCCGGATCAAGATGACCGACATGCCGCAACTGGTCGCGGCGTTTCACAGCCTTGTCGGCCTCGCTGCCGTGCTGGTGGGCTGGGCAGCTTACCTCAATCCCGAAGCCTTCGGCATCCTGCTGCCTTCGGGCGAGATCAACCCGGTCAGCCGCGTGGAGGCGGGCCTTGGTATTGCCATCGGTGCGATCACCTTCTCAGGCTCGGTGATCGCCTTCCTCAAGCTGGCGGGCAAGATGAGCGGCGCGCCGATCATGCTGCCCGCGCGCCATGTTATTAACATCGGCCTGCTGGCGGCAATCCTTGGCCTCACTGCGTACTTCACCGTCGATCAGAGCCTGTGGGTGATCGCCACCATCACTGTGCTGGCCTTCATCATCGGTTTCCTGCTGATCATCCCCATCGGCGGGGCGGACATGCCGGTGGTCGTCTCGATGCTCAATTCGTACTCGGGCTGGGCGGCAGCGGCGATGGGCTTCACGCTGCACAACAGCGCCATGATCATCACCGGCGCGCTGGTCGGCAGTTCGGGCGCGATCCTCAGCTACATCATGTGCAAGGCGATGAACCGCAGCTTCATCAGCGTGATCGCGGGCGGCTTTGGCGCGGCAGCCGATACCGGCGGCGGCGAGGCGAAGGAGCAGCGCCCGTGGAAGCGCGGTAGCGCGGAAGATGCTGCCTTCATGCTGAAGCAGGCCGAAAGCGTCATCATCATCCCCGGCTATGGCATGGCCGTGGCGCAGGC
>JAZKFK010000064.1:0-4240 GCA_040386475.1 Pseudomonadota bacterium
AGTGTGGTCCTGGGCATTTTGCACTGGCTCCTTTTATTGGCGACCGCCTTGAGACGGTTCGCAATCTGGCGGCAGGTGCTGGGCACCAAGCCACCGGTTGGCGGATATTCACGACAAGCATGAGACCGATCCGCACGGGCCCATGCGAATCAATCTAACTCGCTTCGCCTTCGTTGTCGTCATCTTCCTTGCGCTCGCCCATGCCCAGGATCTTGAGCTTCCTGTGCAGGGCCGAACGTTCCATGCCGATGAACCCGGCGGTCTTGGAAATGTTGCCCGAGAAACGGCGGATCTGGATGCGCAGGTATTCCCGCTCGAAGCTCTCTCGCGCTTCCCGCAAAGGCACACCCATCAGCGATGGCATGCCGCCGGTCCCCTCGGCACTGCCACCGACCACTTCGGGCGGCAAATGATCCGGGCCAATTTCGCCAAAGCTGTCCCGCGGGGTCAGGATTACGGTGCGCTCCACCACGTTGCGCAGCTGGCGCACGTTACCCGGCCAGTCATAGGCCTGCAGCGCGGCCATTGCCTCGGCGTTGATCGTGGGCGCCTGCAGCCCCTGTTCGCTGGCATAGCGGGTGAAGAAATGGTCAGCCAGTGCGGGAATGTCATCGCGCCGGTCTGCCAGAGAAGGCAACGCAATTGGCACCACATTGAGACGATAGAACAGGTCCTCACGGAAGCGTTTCTCGGCAATTTCCACTTCCAGGTTGCGCGCGGAGGAGCTGACCACTCGCACGTCTACCCCCAGTTGCCGCGTGCCGCCCACACGGACAAAGCTCTGTTCGGTCAGCACGCGCAGGATGCGGGCCTGGGTGCTGAGCGGCATGTCGGCCACTTCATCCAGGTACAGCGTGCCGCCATCGGCCATTTCCAGCAGGCCGGCGCGCAGCAGCTTGCCATCGGCTTCCTCGCCAAACAGCTCCTGCTCGAAACGTTCGGGCGTTATGCGGGCCGAATTGACCGTGACGAAGGCGTGATCGGTGCGCGGGCTCCAGGCGTGGAGCAGGCGCGCGGCCACCTCCTTGCCCGATCCGCCCGGCCCGGTAATCAGCACCCGGCTGCCGGTATTAGCCACCCGCTTCAGCGTGGCGCGCACCTGGTTGATAGCGTTGGAATTGCCGGTGAATTCATCGTGCGCGGCAAAGCCTTCGCGCAGGCGGGCGTTCTCGCGACGCAGCCGTTCGGTCTCAGTCGCTCTCTCAACAAGGTGGAGCAGGCGGCTGGTTTCAAAGGGTTTTTCTATAAAGTCCATCGCCCCGCGGCTGACGGCGGAAACGGCGGTATCGATATTGCCGTGGCCCGAGAAGATGATCACCGGCAGGCTGGGCTCGCGCAGCTTGATGGCGTCCAGCACTTCCAGCCCGTCCATCGGGCTGCCGTGCAGCCACACGTCCAGCAGCACTACGCTGGGTCGGCGCTGGTCGACCATGGCCAGCGCGGTAGTGCTGTCCCCGGCCGTGCGGCATTCGTAGCCTTCGTCACTGAGGACACCCGCGACCAGTTCGCGAATGTCCAGTTCGTCGTCGACCACCAGGATGTCGAGCGCCATTATTGAAACTCCAGATATGTCATTCGGCTGCCTCGCTGCCCGACTGGATAGCGGCCGGGTGAATGGCGAAGCGCAGGGATGCACGGGTACCGCCTTGTTCGGCGGCATTGAAAGCCAGTTCGCCGCCGTGTTCCTCGACGATCTTCTTGACGATGGCGAGGCCCAGGCCAGTGCCCTTCTCGCGGGTGGTTACGTAGGGTTCCATGATGTTTTTCGTGCCCGCAGGCAGGCCCACGCCGTTATCTGTCACCACCACGCGCAGATGTTGCGGCTCCACCGTCACCGCCACGTTTACCCGGCCGCGATAGTCGGGCTCGGCATCGCGGCGCCGGGCCTCGATCGCCTCGGCCGCGTTCTTGAGCACGTTGGTCATGGCCTGGCCAAACTGGTGGCGGTCGCACGAAATGGGCGGAACGTCGGGATCGGCGGTGAAGCTGTAGGTAATCTCCGGATTAGCGACTTCCTGCAGGAACAGCGACTGGCGCACCAGATCCACCGCGTCCTCCTGCCGGAACACGGGCTTGGGCAGGCGGGCAAAGCTGGAGAACTCGTCGACCATTTTCCGCAAGTCACCCACCTGGCGGATGATCGTGCCGGTCAGCTCGTCGAACAGCTCGGCGTCCTTCTCTATATGGCGGCCATAGCGACGCTGCAGACGCTCGGTCGCCAGCTGAATCGGGGTGAGCGGGTTCTTGATTTCGTGCGCGATGCGCCGTGCCACGTCAGACCATGCCGCCTGCCGCTGGTCGAGCAACTGGCGGGTGATGTCCTCGAAAGTGATCACCTTGCCTTCTGCGGATGGCGATATCTTGACCGCCAACGTCAGCAGCTCGCCTTCCTTGCTGTATTGCACCAGGCCGCTGCTCGCCTCGCTGGCCGAAAAGGCGGCGATTTCGGGCGAGACATCGTCCAGTCGCAATCCCAGAGGCGTAGGACCGGCCTTGTCGAGCAGCAGCGTCTGGGCCGAGCTGTTCATCAGCAACACCTGCCCTGCCCGGTCGACCGAGATGATCCCGGCGGTGATGGATTGCAGCACCGCCTCGATAAATGCGCGCCGTTCACCCAGCTGGCGGTTGGCGCCCAGCAACGCATCGGTCTGCCGTTGGATCTGCGCGGTCATCGAATTGAACGCGCGGTTGAGCAGGCCGATCTCGTCGGTCCCGGTGCGGCCGGTCACGCGCATGGCATAATTGCCACTGCCAATCTCGCGGGCGACGTTGACCAGTTCGGCCAACGGTTTCACCTGCCGGTCGGCAAAGCGCAACGCGGCCCAGACCGCCAGCCCCACCAGCAACAGCGCCACGCCGAACAGCAACAGGTTGAAGCGCAATTGCAGCACCCGCGCCCGTTCAGTCAGGTCGGCGTAGGAAGCGACCACGCTTTGCGCGCGCTGCCATTGGCTCAATGCGCCGCCATCGGATTCGCGGGCGATATACAGGATTACGCCGTTGGCCAGGTCGAGCGGGATGGCCGCCTCGATACGCTGTGCGGTGACGTTGACGACAACCTGCTCGCCCTGACGTAGCCGTTCCATCGTCTGCGACGAAACGCGCTCGCGGTCGTCAGAGGCCGGATCGACAATGGCGGCAATGTGCAGCGACCCGTCATTCGACTGCTGCAGCACGGCGCTTTCGCTGAGTTCGCGGGTATAGACCTGGAGGAAGTACTGTTCCTGAAACTCGGCACTGGCCAGTGGCATCTCCTGCAGGAAATACCGCATGTCGGTGGCCATCGCCACAGCCTCGGCGCCCACTTCGCGCTGGTTGTCATCGTAATAGCTGCGGGCCAGTTCGTTGGCGTCTTCCAGCAGGCCGCGTTGCTGGTCGGAGAACCAGAACTCTACCCCACTCTGGAACAGCATCGAGGCGAACACCGCCACGATCAGCGTCGGAATTGCCGCTACCAAGCTGAAGAAGAACACCAGGTTGACGTGCAGCCGCGCCGTGGTGCCGCCCGCGCGCCGGATGGCAATGCGCCGGCCATACAGCACGATCAGCGCCAGCGCCGGGATCAGCGTGCCCACCAGCAGCGCCGCGGCTTGCGCCGAAGGCACCGGCTCCCCCGGGTCGGACATATGCGACAATGCCATCCAGGTGGTGGCCAGCATCACTGCCAGCACGATGCCGCTGATCGCTTCCAGCCACAGGAACAGGTTCATGCGCCGTGCGGTGATCTGCGCCCGCCGCCACCAGCGCGGCAAACGGCGCAGTGTGCGGTCAGGACCGGGAGGATTGTCGGAAGCGATCACGTGTCCCAGTTACAACGGTCCTGTTGCCGATTTGCAAGGACTTTGTGGCAGAAAGGCTACGAACCGCGAGAAAACCGGTCCGGGTCGATGGCCAAGTCCACCAGGCGCTTGTGCAAGGTGTTCCGGTTGATCCCTAAAAGGTTCGCGGCCCGCAATTGGTTCCCACCCGTCTGGCGCAGCGCATGTTCGAAAAGCGGCTTCTCAAACACGGCCAGCGCGGCGTGGTACAAGTCGCCCGACGGCAGCTTCGCCTGCTCAAGCCACTGCGTGATCACGTCGTCGATCGCCTTGTCGGTTGGCAGTGTGGCTTCCACCGGGGCTACGGCGAGCATTGCCTCGATCCCGGCCGCGTCGATTTCTTCCTCGCGCGCCAGCAATGCGGCGCGGAACATGAAGTTGCGCAATTCACGCACGTTGCCGCGCCACACCTGGCGGGCCAG
>JAZKFK010000065.1:0-1666 GCA_040386475.1 Pseudomonadota bacterium
ATGACGCGCCTGTTGTTCATCGTCGCCGTCGTCGTCGTGCTGTTCAAGATGATCACCGGGCGCTGGCCGTGGCAGGCCAAGGTTTCCACTCGCAACCAGGCGGTGATCCGTGCCCGCCGTCTGCTGGGTGTGGGCGACAGCGCCAGCCGCGAGGAGATCGTCATCGCGCACCGCAAGCTGGTGACAATGGTTCACCCGGACAAGGGCGGTACAAATAACCAGGTTCACGAAGCCAATGCGGCGCGGGACATCCTGTTTGATGAACTGCCCGGCAGCTGACCGTGCCGCCAAGCCTCCCGATGCCTTCAACGCCTCAAGACTGACTGGATGCCATGACCCACCAATTTCACTCCACCGTCCTGCGCGAATACGACATTCGCGGCATTATCGGCCAGACGCTGGGCACTGACGATGCGCGCGCCATCGGGCGCGGCTTCGGCACGCTGGTGCGCCGCGCCGGAGGGGATAAGGTTGCCGTGGGTTACGATGGTCGGCTCAGTTCCCCGGTGCTGGAACATGCGCTGGTGGAGGGGCTGACTTCCACCGGGGTCAACGTGCGCCGCATCGGGATGAGCGCGACGCCGATGCTGTATTATGCCGAGGCTTCAGCCGAAGACGTGCACGGCGGCATTCAGATAACCGGCAGCCACAATCCCCCCGATTATAATGGCTTCAAGATGGTATTTCAGGGGCGACCGTTCTTCGGCGCCGACATCATCAAGCTGGGCGAGATGGCGGCGGCGGGCGATTGGGACAACGGCGTCGGCAGCACCGAGCAGGTAGATATCATCGATGCTTATGTTGACCGGCTGCTGCAGGGACTGGACGGGATCGATCCCCAGGTCCTGGCCCGTCTCAAGGTGGGCTGGGATGCGGGCAACGGCGCTGCCGGCCCCGCGCTGGAAAAACTCGCCGCGCGCCTGCCCGGCGAACATCACCTGCTGTTTACCGAAGTCGATGGCCATTTTCCCAATCATCACCCTGATCCTACTGTCCCGGAAAACCTTGAGGATTTGGCCGCGCTTGTCTCCGCAAAGTCCCTCGATTTCGGAGTGGCTTTTGATGGTGACGGCGACCGGATCGGGGCGATTGACGGGGAAGGGCGGATCATCTGGGGCGACCAGTTGCTGATGATCTATGCCGAGGAACTGCTACGTAGAATGCCGGGGGCAACGATCATCGCCGATGTGAAGGCCAGTCGCGCATTGTTCGACAGCGTGGCCGCGCATGGCGGCAAGCCGATGATGTGGAAGACCGGGCACTCGCTGATTAAATCCAAAATGAAGGAGGTTTCCTCGCCATTGGCGGGCGAAATGAGCGGGCACGTGTTCTTTGCCGATGGCTACTATGGCTTCGATGATGCGCTGTACGCCGGAATCAGGCTGATTGCCGCCGCCGCCAAGCTGGGCAAGAGCGTGACCCAGTTGCGCGGCGGGATGCCAGCCATGCTCAATACGCCCGAACTGCGCTTCCAGGTTGACGAGAGCCGCAAGTTTGCCGCGATCGAGGAAGTGAAGGCACGCCTCGCCAACAGTCCTGATCAGGTCGACGGCACCGATGGTGTGCGCGTGACCAGTGCCGATGGCTGGTGGCTGCTTCGCGCATCGAACACGCAGGATGTGCTGGTGGCACGGGCTGAAAGCGATACGCAGGAAGGGCTGGACCG
>JAZKFK010000066.1:0-3729 GCA_040386475.1 Pseudomonadota bacterium
ACCGCGCGCGGCGAGGCGACCGACCGCATCGTGGGGCTGGAAATCGGCGCCGACGATTACGTGGTCAAGCCGTTCGAGCCGCGCGAGCTGATTGCCCGCATCCGCTCAGTCCTGCGCCGCACCACCCGCCAGATGGTCGTCAGCCAGGAAGATGCGCTGTACGAATTCGAAGGCTGGCAGCTGGATCCTCTTAAGCGCCGGCTGGTCGATCCCGAAGGTGCCATTGTGCCGATCTCGTCAGCGGAATTCCGTCTGCTGGCCGCGTTCCTTGATCATCCGCGCCAGGTGCTCGATCGCGATCGGCTGCTCGACATGGTGCAGGGGCGCGAGGCGCATCTGTTCGATCGCGCGGTGGATAACCAGGTCAGCCGCCTGCGCCGCAAGATGGAGAGCGACAGCCGCGATCCCAAGCTGATCCAGACGGTGTGGGGCGGCGGCTATCGGCTGGCGGCCGATGTGCGCCGGGTGGCGCAAGAGCTTTCGTGACCGGTTCTGGCGTGATTGGCCGCGTCCTGCCCCGCAGCCTGCTGGGCCAGATGCTGCTGGCCGTGGCGGCGGCGCTGCTGGTAGCGCAGACCATTTCCGCCGTATTGCAATACCGGCAGGCCGACGAGCGGCGTGAAGGCATCGCCACCAACAGCCTGGCATTCCAGCTGGTTACCGAGCCGCGCTTCGATTTCCGCCAGCCCGAGCGGCGCAATGGGCGCGGCAGCATGGGCCGCTGGCAGCGGTTACGGGTGGAGAAGACCACCGCCCAGCCGCTGCTGCCCGGTGAAGTGCGCGACAGCCGACGCGAGGCGGCCTTGCGGGCGGTCCTGGCCGAGCAATCGATCGTTCCCACCGAACTGATCGTGGTGAGCCGCCAGGCGCACAACGATCCGTTCGTCTATCCCCAGCTGGACGGCAAGGAACGCGAGGAATGGGCCCGGGGGCGCTTGCTGGTGGCCGCGATGCGCCGGGACGATGGCGCTGAATGGACCGTTGCCCGCTGGCCGATGGGCGGGCCGGATCCGCGCCAGCTGGGCGAACTGATCGCCCAGACACTGCTGCTTTACGTCATCCTTGTTGGCGGGCTGGCCTTCCTGCTGCGGCGCATAACCCGTCCACTGGCCGCGCTGGCCGACCGGGTGGAACGCTTTGCCGAAACGCGCCAGATCGACGGCCAGCTGGAGCCGACCGGCCCCGAAGATACCCGCCGCCTGATCATCGCACACAACGCCATGGAAGCGCGCATCGCCGCCCTGATCGACGAGAAGGACGTGATGCTTGGCGCCATCGGGCACGATCTGAAGACCCCGCTGGCGGCGCTGCGCGTGCGTATTGAATCGGTTGAGGACGAAGGCGAGCGCGCAAAGATGGCGCGCAGCATCGAGGACATTACCGGCTCGCTCGACGATATCCTCTCGCTGGCCCGCGTGGGCCGCCCCACCGATCCGCTCGAACGCACCGACCTGGCCGCACTGGTGGCGCAAGTGGTCGAGGAATACGAGGACATGGGCGACAACGTGGTACTGGGCGATACCACGCGCATGGCCCTGCGGCTGCGCGCCACGTGGATGCGGCGGGCCTTGCGCAACCTCATCGGCAACGCCCTGCGCTATGGCACCGAGGCGCATGTGTCCTTGCAGCGGAGCGGCGGCCACGCGCTGGTGCTGATCACCGATAACGGCCCAGGCATTCCCGAAGGCGAGATTGCCGCAATGATGGAGCCGTTCACGCGCGGCGATGCCTCACGCAATCGCGAAACCGGCGGCGCGGGCTTGGGGCTGACGCTGGCGCGGGCCATTGCCGAACAGCACGGCGGCAGCCTGGTGCTGAAGAACCTGCGCAAAGATGGCAAGGTTATCGGCCTTGCGGCGGAACTGCGGCTGCCGCTGGCAGACTGAGTTACTCGCAGATGGGGCCAACCGGCGCTTCTCTCCGGAATGAACCAAAAAAAGGCCCGGTCGAAACCGGGCCTTGAAAAGTTTTGGGAGAGGATGCCTGAAAGGCGCGATTGGTATGCTGGGAAACCAATCTTCTCGCAAGTGCGAAAAGCGCAACAAATGTTGCATAACGTGCAACAATCGATAGTGCGTTTGATCAGGCCTGCTTTTATGCACGATCGCAGGGCCGTTTGAGGTAAGATTGTGCGCTGCACAATAATCGAGCCGATGGTGACAGCGGGTCCGCCAGGCGGTATTCGCGTGTCTCCATCTGTTGGTAAGCCCGCCAGGGCACCGATTCCGCCCCAGGACCGACTCCGCAAGGACCCAGCGCAATGCAGAAACTCTATCCCGATGCCGCCACCGCCCTGGCCGACGTGCTGCGCGATGGCATGCTGATCGCCAGCGGCGGCTTTGGCCTGTGCGGCGTGCCCGAACGGTTGCTGACCGCAATCCGCGAAAGCGGGGTCAAGGGCCTGACCTTCGCCAGCAACAATGCCGGGATCGACGGCGAAGGCATCGGCATGCTGCTGCGCACCCGTCAGGTGGCCAAGATGATCAGCAGCTATGTGGGCGAGAACAAGGAATTCGAGCGGCAGTACCTGGCCGGCGAACTGGAAGTGGAATTCTGCCCGCAAGGCACGCTGGCCGAACGGATGCGCGCGGGCGGCGCGGGCATTCCCGGCTTCTACACCAAGACCGGCGTGGGCACCGCCGTCGCCGAGGGCAAGGAAGTGAAGGAGTTCGCCAATCGCGACGGGCAGCCGGAGGAATACATCCTCGAACGCGGCATCTTTGCTGACCTGGCCATCGTCAAGGCGTGGAAGGCGGATGAAACGGGCAACTGCGTATTCCGCAAGACCGCGCGCAATTTCAACCTGCCCGCCGCCACGTGCGGCAGGATCTGTGTGGTCGAGGTGGAGGAAGTGGTGCCCGCAGGCGCGCTTGATCCCGATTGCATCCACCTGCCCGGAGTCTATGTCCAGCGGATGATCGTCGGGGCGCCCTATGACAAGAAGATCGAATTCACCACCACGCGGGAGCGCGCCGATCCCGCAAGGCAGTCGGCGTGAATGAGCCTGCGGCGTAACCAGCGCTGCCTGCGCCTGGCCGCGCCGCTGCTGGCGGTGACCATGCTCGGCGCCTGCAACACGCCGTTCAACATCCTGCGCGTGCTGGACGGACCATACGTCAGCCCCGAGCGGCGGGCCGAGATCGCTTACGCCCAAGCGCAGCAGCAGGCCGCGCTGGTGGCTCAGGCTGCCGCCGCGGCGGCCGTGACCACACCGCCAGCGCCGGTAACCGTGGCCACTGCCGCGCCCGCTGCCACGCCCACGCCAGTGCCACAACCTCAGCCAGAGCCCGCGCCCACCCCAGTACCCATTGCCCCAGCTCCCGTTGCCGCCGCACCAAGTTCACCAATCTCGCCCTCCGCTGGGCTGATGGGGCCGGTAGTCACCCGCGAGGCCGCCGCGCCGGCCCCGGCCAACCGCCTGCCCTCGGCATTCGACCTTACTCCCGCCACGCCCGATCCGGTGCGTCGCCGTCCGGACCCTGCGCCAGTGATTGCCCGCTCCGAACTGCCCGCATTGACCCAAGCAGCTCCGGCGCCAGTTTCAGCTCCGGCCGTTGCTCCGCCCACAGCGCCTGCCCCCGCAACCCCGGCTCCGCCTCCGCGTGACCTGCAGCGCGCTGCTGCCGCCGCCGGGCTCACCGTGGTCTCGGCCCTGCCTCAACCCGGTGCCGCCACCGTGGCCGCGCCAGACCCGCGCGGCGATGCGCAGTTGCGGGCGTTCTACGACTT
>JAZKFK010000067.1:0-4353 GCA_040386475.1 Pseudomonadota bacterium
CCGTAGGAGGCGAGAACCTTGTAGTCCCCTCCCAGGTACTTCTCGATGGTCTTGGCCTTGGCCGGGGATTCTACGATGACAAGCTGCATGATGAGGTAGTTTGATCCCTACACGTGTACGTACGCACGAGGGTGGCGGGGGCTTGCGGGGTTCGTCAAGCACCCTGACTCAAGGTTTGTGGGCCTCAGCGATTTTAGCGACAGGTCACGAAAAGACGTCCTGCAGTTCCTCGCGATGGCCGCTCAGCAGCCCGTAGACCCCTACCGACATCGCCACCAGCACCACGGTGAACACCTCGCCCGCCGCCGCGTCGAGCAATTCGGTCAGGAACGGGATGAAGCCCAGCACTCCGATCACCAGCCCCGCCACGATCGACAGCGCAATCAGCACGGCGAACAGCGCCAGCAGCGCCCACACCAGCGGCGCGGTATTGCCCTTGGTGCGGCTCCAGCTGGAGCCCAGCGCATCGGTGACGCCCAGCCCTTCCTGGACATAGATCGCCGGTGACATCAGCCAGCGAGCGCCCACGATCAAGCCGGGGACGATCAGCGCAATCGCGCTGATGCCCACGCCCAGCGCGGTCAGGATCCCCAGGCCAAGGAAGCCCAGGTAACGGCCGGTATCGTCCGGCTTGCCCAGCATGGCAGCAAACAGGCGACACTGCCCGATCACGCTGGCGACCAGCACCAGCAGCCCGAACGGCCCATTCTGTCGCTGGACCAGTTGATCGCCGGAAGAACTGATCAGCCCCATGCTGGTATCGAGGTAGCTGGCGACCGCCGTGGCCGGAATGAAGATGGCGAGGTAAGTCACCACGTCCTTGCGACTGGCTTCGAGCCGGGCGGTGGTCGCGTTCTGGATCTGGCTGAAGGTGATAGCTTGCGGATTGCTGGCCATGTGCGTGTTCCCCTGCACGGCGCTGGCCCGAGATGCCCCTCGGCCAGGCGCGCTGGGTGGCAGGATACGCGGGTTGGGCGCGGGTGCAAGCCAGCGGCGGCTACAACCCAGCTGGCCAAGCTGACCCGCCCCCCAGCATGGCGCACCAGCCGTCCGCCCAGTTCCAGCTCCAGCAGCGCCATCTGCACCGCGCCGGGGGCATCGCCGCTTTGGCGGACCAGTTCGTCGACAGCCACCGGCGCGGTGGTAAGCAGCATGGCGATGTCTGCGGGCTCGTCAGCCAGCTCTTCGTCCCACGCATCGTAGCCGCTGGCGTCACTTTCGCGGAAGGTGGAGCGTGGGGTGCCGGTGAAGCTGCTGAGCAGTTCGGCCACGTCAGCGGGCGATTGCACCAGTACGGCACCTTCGCGGATCAGCTTGTTGCAGCCCTCGCTGCGCGGTTCCAGCGGGCTGCCGGGGATGGCCATGACTTCGCGCCCCGCCTCGCCCGCCAGCCGCGCGGTGATCAGGCTGCCAGACTTGGGCGCGGCCTCGACGACCAGCGTGCCCAATGACAGGCCGGCGATGATGCGGTTGCGCTTGGGGAACAATTGCCCGCGTGGCTCGGTGCCCGGCGGTTCCTCGGCAATCAGCAGGCCTTCGGTCGCTACGCGTTCCTGCAGCTTCTCGTGCCCCGGCGGATAAGTGATGTCGATGCCGCTGGCGATCACCCCCACGGTGGCGCCCTTGACTCCCAAAGCGCCTTCATGCGCTGCACCGTCGATGCCCTTGGCAAGGCCGGAGACGATGGTGAAGCCCTGCTCCGCCAACCCAGCCGCAAAGTCCCGCGCCAGCTTGACCGCCGCCGCGCTGGCATTGCGCGCGCCCACCATGGCCACGCACGGCTGCGCCGCCAGCGCCAGGTCACCGCGCAGCGTCAGGATCGGCGGCGGCGTATCCATCTGCGCCAGTAGCGCCGGGTAATCGGGCATGTCGTGAAACACATAGCGCGCGCCAGCCTTGCGGACCGCGGCGGCTTCGTCCTCCACCCGTGACTTTGGGGCGGCGCGATAGCTGCGGGTGCCCCGCGCTGCCAGATCGGGCAACGCCTCCAGCGCCGCGCCCGCATTGCCGAAACGGCGCAGCAACTGGCGATAGCTGACCGGGCCGATGTTGGGACTGCGCAGCAGGCGGATGCGGTCAAACGCTTCCTGCTGGCTGAGGATTGTGGTCATTCCTTCTTGCTGCCAACGCCTGAGCTGCCTCTGGAGCCGACTCTGGGCTCGGTCCCGGCGCGCAGGCGGCCAAGGTTGGCGCGGTGCAGCCAGATCACCAACGCGGCGATCACCGCCAGCACCGGCACGAACGGCGCGAAACCGAAGAACGCGGCAGCCACCAGCGCCGCCACCACCGCGCTCATCCCCGCTACCGAACTAATGCGGAAAAGGGCCAGCACCACCAGCCACACGGCGGCATAGGCCAGCCCGATTGGCCAGCCGATGCCGAAGGAAACGCCCAGGTTGGTCGCCACGCCCTTGCCGCCCCTGAACTTCAACCACAGCGGGAAGCAATGCCCCAGCACCGCGCCCAGCGCCGCCGCCGCCACGGGCGAAGCCAAGGTGCCATCCCCGGTACCGGCATCACCAAACAGGTGGCGCGCCACGATCACCGCGACAAAGCCCTTCAGCCCGTCGAGAACCAGCGTTGCCGCCGCCACGCCCTTGTTGCCCGTCCGCAGCACGTTGGTGGCGCCGATGTTGCCGCTGCCGATCTGGCGGATATCCCCCAGCCCCGCTGCACGCGCCAGCAGCAGCCCGAACGGGATCGAGCCAAGCAGGTAACCGAGCAAGAGGGCAACTATCTGTTCCAAAAACACGATCCTGTTTGTCCTCGCGCTTGTCGAAGGACTGGTTTTGCTTCTAGCGCATCGTTTGACGCAAGAACCACCCTTCGACAAGCGCGAGGGTGGACGGGTTTGCAAGGGAAGCAAGTTTGGACCCATCGGCCCCCATCCTGATCTTCGATTCCGGCGTCGGCGGCCTCACCGTGCTGGCCGAAGTGCGCAAGGTCCTGCCGCAAGCGCCGCTGATCTACGTGGCTGACCGCGCCGCCCTGCCCTATGGTGACAAGACCGAGGCCGAGATCGCCGCGCGCGTCTGCGGGCTGCTGGGGCGGCTGGCCGAACGCTATCACCCGCGCCTGATCTGCATCGCCTGCAACACCGCCAGCACCATTGCGCTGGGCATGGTGCGCGAAGTACTGGAAGTGCCGGTGGTCGGCACCGTGCCCGCGATCAAGCCCGCCGCCGCGTTGACCAGGACCGGCGTGATTGGCCTGCTGGGCACCAAGGCCACGATCCGCCAAAGCTATGTCGACCAGCTGGAAGCCCAGTTCGCCGCCGACAAGCGCCTGATCCGCCACGCCGCGCCAGAACTGGTCGCGGCGGCCGAACTGAAGCTGCGCGGCGGCACGCCCGATCCCGCCGTGTTCCAGCGCGCCGTGGCCGGCCTGCGCGACCAGGCCGAAGGTGACAGGATCGACACCGTGGTGCTGGCCTGCACCCATTTCCCGCTGCTGACTGGCGAGTTATCCGCAGCCTTCGGCGGTAACGTGCAGTTTATTGACGGAGCGCAAGGTATTGCTCGGCGGATAGCCTACCTGACTGCTGGCCAGCCCTGGAATGGTCAGGGTGATGGCACGGATCAAACCTTTGCGATTGCGACCGGCGATGAAGCAGATAACCCCGCTCTCCTTAGCGCTCTCGAGCCTTACGGAATCCACCGAATCCAGCCACTTTGATGCGAATCGTTCGCAAAGACAGTGCTTTCAACTGCACGCGCAATTGACTAAATCCGCCGCGAAAGAGGGGCGCGATTCCGCAGCGCACCGCAGCCGGACACAGACGCTGAACTACGACCAGATCTTCGACCAGGCGATCGACCGGCTGCACGCCGAAGGCCGCTATCGGGTGTTCATCGATATCCTGCGCAACAAGGGCGCCTATCCCAACGCGCGCTGCTTTGCCGGGCACAACGGCCCCAAGCCGATCACCGTGTGGTGCAGCAACGATTATCTCGCCATGGGCCAGCACCCCAAGGTGATCGCGGCGATGGAAGAAGCGCTGCACGATGTCGGCGCCGGTTCGGGCGGCACCCGCAACATCGGTGGCAACACGCATTACCACATCCAGCTGGAGGAAGAGCTGGCGGACCTGCACGGCAAGGAAGCCGCGCTGCTGTTCACCAGCGGATACGTCTCCAACGATGCCACGCTGTCCACGCTGGCCCGCCTGCTGCCTGGCTGCATCATCTTTTCGGATGAGCTGAACCACGCCAGCATGATCGCCGGCATCCGCAATTCGGGCTGCGAAAAGCGCATCTGGCGGCATAACGATACCCAGCATCTGGAAGAACTGCTGGCCGCCGAAGACCCCAGCGTTCCCAAGCTGATCGCGTTCGAAAGCGTCTATTCGATGGA
>JAZKFK010000067.1:4453-8217 GCA_040386475.1 Pseudomonadota bacterium
TACGGCGTCTACGTGCAGCCGATCAACTTCCCCACCGTCCCCCGCGGAACGGAGCGCCTGCGCTTCACCCCCGGCCCGGCGCATACCGAAGAGATGATGGCAGACCTCGCCCAGGCTCTGGTCGAGATCTGGGACCGGATGGAGCTGGAGCTGCGCAAGGCTGCCTGACGACGGCTTGCACCAGCCACCGCAACCGCTATCCCTTGCCGCATAAAGTGGGAGAGATATGCGGATGAGAGTTGCAGTACTAGGCGCCAGCGGTCGCGCCGGTTCCGAAATCGTGAAGGAACTGTCCGCGCGCGGGCACACGGTCACCGCCATCGCGCGCAAGCCAGAGGCCATTCCCGCCCTTCCCCACGTCACCGCCATCGGCGCCGATGCAGACGAGCCTGCGGCCATCGCCAAGACCGTGGCCGGGCACGATGTGGTGGTCAGCGCGCTGCCGTTTGCGGTGAAGGCCGAGACGATCATGGCTGCCATGCACCAGGCGGGCGTTTCACGCCTGCTGGTCACCGGCGGCGCGGCCAGCCTGAAGGACGAGAACGATGTGCGCTATATCGACCGGCCCGACTTCCCGCAGATCTGGATCAACGGCGCAATGGGCGGGATCGATTTCTTCTATGCCCTGAAGGAAGACCCGACACTGGACTGGGTGTTCTTCAGCCCGGCGTTCAACTTCGTGGAAGGCCCGCGCACTGGCGCGTTCCGGCTGGGCAAGGAACACCTGATCAAGGACGCCAGCGGCGACAGCCGCATCAGCTTTGCCGACTATGCCATCGCGATGGTGGACGAGGTGGAGAACCACGCACACAGCCGCGAGCGGTTTACCATCGGGTACTGATTGGCGGGTATTGAGGGATAAGCGGGGCGCGGCCGGAACCGCGCCCCTGCTCAGATCAGCGAAGCGACACCACGTTGTCACTCACGCGCGCATCCTTGCGGCCCATGTAGAGGCTGGCCATCGGCTCGTCCTCCACCACGAAGCAGCGCGTGGCACCAAAGCCGTTGAACCGCGTGCTCATGGCTGCGCCATAAGCCCCCAGCATGCCGATCTCGATGAAGTCGCCCGATTGCACATCGGCCGGCAGCGGGAACGGGCCCTTCATGTAATCGGCATCGTCGCAGGTGGGGCCGTAGAAGGCGAAATCGGCCAGCGGCTGCGTCAGGTCATCCTCCAGCGCCACCACGGGGAAGCGCCAGTCAACATGGGCGGCATCGAACAGCGCGCCATAAGCGCCATCGTTGATGTACAGCTCGTCCGAACGGCGCTTCTCGACCTTGACGATCAGCGACGAGTACTCGGCACACAGCGCACGGCCCGGCTCAGCCCACAGTTCCGCCGAGTAGCTGATCGGCAGCATCTCGAAATGGCGGTGGATCTGCGCGAAGAAATCCTCCAGCGGCGGCGGCTCCATGCCGGGGTACGACGAGGGGAACCCGCCGCCCACGTCGATGATGTCCACCGTTACGGCAGCTTCGGCAATGGCCGCGCGCACGCGCTCCAGCGCCTGGACATAGGCGAACGGCGTCATCGCCTGGCTGCCCACGTGGAAGCAGATGCCCAGCGCATCGCAGTGCTGGCGGGTTTCCTGCAGCAGGTCCGCCGCATCGACCAGATCCACGCCGAACTTGGCGGCCAGGCTCAGTTCCGAATGCTCGGACGAAACGCGCAGGCGCACCAGCAGTTGCAGGTCCGTTGCGGCCACGCCGGCTTGATCGGTGGTGGCGGTAACGATCTTGGCCAGCTCATCCAGCGTATCGAGGCTGAAGGTCTTCACGCCGTGGGTGAAATAGGCCTCGCGAATGGCGGCGGCGGTCTTCACCGGGTGCATGAAGCACAGCTTGGCTTCAGTCGGCAGCGTCTCGCGCACCAGCCGCACTTCGCCGATGGAAGCGACATCATAGTGGCTGATGCCGTTGTCCCACAGGATGCGAATCAGATCGGGCGAAGGATTGGCCTTCACCGCGAACATGCTGGTTCCGGGGAACTTTTCGGCAAAGAAACGCGCAGCCCGCGCCGCAGCGTGCGGGCGGTTGAGAATTACGGCTTCATCTGGCGAGATGGCGCGGACTACAGCCCGTGCGTCAGGATAACTGTGCAAATCAAGGGACCCCCAATAGGCCTTGCGGCCAGGTAACACACAAAGCTGCCTTGCGGTTTGGAAGTCCCCATGGGGCAGCAGGAGGAGCGCATATAGAGGGGTGTGTGAACGATGCAATAACGAATGGCGCATTTTGCCGCCGGGACGGTTGAAAAGTCAGCCGTATGACCGGGGCGCCTGCAAGATCAGAACTTCACGTTGGGCACCTGATCCACCACGCCCTTCTCGCTATCGTTCAGCCGGTTGAAATCGGCCTGGGCAAAGCCCAGCATGCCGGCGAACAGCACCGCCGGAAAGCTCTCGCGCCCGGTGTTGTAACGCGAGACGGCAGCGTTCAATGCGCGGCGCGAGGCAGCCAGCTTGTCTTCCACATCGCCCAGCTCATCCTGCAATTGCTGGAAGTTGGCGCTGGCCTTCAGGTCGGGATAGGCCTCGCCCAGCGCCAGCAGCTTGTCGAGCGCCACGCGCAATTGCCCTTCGCTGGTGGAGTTCGGCCCGCCTTGTGCTGCCGTGTTGCGCGCCTTGATCACCGCGTCCAGCGTTTCCTGCTCGTGGATCGCATAGCCCTTCACGGTGTTGACTAGGTTGGGGATCAGGTCATGCCGCTGGCGCAGCTGGGCATCGATGTCAGCCACGCCCTGCTGGACGTTCTGGCGCAAGCCCACGAGGCGGTTGTAAATGCCGATCAGCACCACGGCCAGCAGCAGCACCAAACCTGCGACGATCAACTCCATGCCCGTCCCTCCCTGTTCCAACGGGGGCAAGTGTGCCATCAATGTCACGCAAAGCAAAGGGGGGCGGACGCATGATCGCACGGCCGGACATCGACGCGCTGATGGCGGGCGCGCTGGGCCAGTGGCTGCAGGGCCAGGCACTGGTGCGCGAGGAAGCGCGCGCGGTCAGCAACGGGCGGCTGGTCAAGTCGGCCTTCGTGGTCCTGCCGCTGGCCGCCTTCCTGCTGTTCGGGCCGGACTGGAGCGTCCAGCTGAAGCTGTGGCTGATCGGGCTGGCCTGCGCGGGTGCGGGGTTCTGGATCTATGCCCCGCGCGGCGCGGCGATCAAGCAGACCAAGGAGGGGATCAACACCGCCCTCGCCGCTGCCCTGGGGCTAACCTACGCCAACGAGACCGGGCCTTCCCCCGGCTTCGGGCGCGCCAAGACGTTCAGCATGGTCCCCACCTATCACCGCGAGAGCTTCGAGGACTTGTGGAGCGGTGAGGTTGGCGGCCGCGCGTTCACGCTGCACGAGGCAAACCTGCAGCAACGGCGGCAAAGCGGCAAGACCACCACCTATGTCACCGTATTCCGCGGCCCGGTGATGACGATTGCCTGCGACCGCCGCTTTCACGGCACCACGCTGGTCGAGCGATCGGGCAAGTTCAAACGCTTCGGCCTGTTCGGCGAGAAGGATGATGTCGATCTTGGCGACCTGAGCCTGGCCAAGGTGGACATGGTCCACCCCGGCTTCGAGGATGAATTCACCATCTACTCCACCGATCAGGTGGAGGCGCGCTATCTGGTCCACCCCACTTATGTGGAAAAGCTGATCGCGCTGGAAGCAGCCTTTACCGGACAGAAGATCCGCACGCTGTTCCACGAAGGCGAACTGACCGTGGTGCTGGAGAGCGCCGACATGTTCGAAAGCGGCAGCATGGACGCCGG
>JAZKFK010000067.1:8317-9824 GCA_040386475.1 Pseudomonadota bacterium
TCGGCGCACACGACCGTGTCCTGGATGAAGTTCTTGGGCACACCGCCGCCCACCATCAGCAGGCCCGAATCGCCGCTTTGGATCTTGATGTCGGTCAGCTCGCGGAAGTCGGCGATGGCATCCAGGACCATATAGGGCTTGCCCTCCTTCATCCGGTCAACCTGATGCTTCACCAGACCGAACCCGGCGCTGCTGTCCACAAAAGCCGGGCAGAAGATCGGCACGTCATGCTCGTACGCCAGCTTGACGAGGCTGTTGTCCTTCTTGCCATGCTCGGCCAGGTACTTGCCCATCTCGCGGATGAAGGCGCGGCTGGAATAGGCCTTGGGCTCCAGCTCGTTGGCGATCTTGTTGATCGTGAAGTCGCAGTCCTGCAGCTGCTCCTCGTCGATGTAGGTATCGTAGATACGGTCGATGTAGAGGCTGCGCAGCGTATCGTCGTCGGGCACTTCCAGCGCCTGGTAGTGCTTGTGGCCAAGGCCTTCGAAGAAATCCATGTCGACGATGGTGGCGCCAGTGGCGACCACGCAATCGACCATGTTGCTGCGGATCAGTTCCGCATACAGGTCCATGCACCCGCCCGCGCTGGTGGACCCGGCGATGACCAGGAAAATGGTGCAATCCTTGTCGGCCAGCATCTGGTTGTAGATGTTGGTGGCGCGCGCCAGATCGCGGCTGGTGAAGCTCATCTTGCTCATGCCGTCGATGATCGGACGGGCATCGAAGCTGGTGATGTCGATATGCTCGACCACGGTGGACAGCAGCTCTGCCTTGCGGTTGCTGTTTACGGCGTCAGTCATTCACTCATCTCCTGTAACCCGCGCTATCGCCACCTTATCCGCCAATCGGCGTATTGGGGGCGAGCAACGCAAGGGCGCGCCCGATAGTCGCTGGCGCTGGTGGCGTAAACCTGTAACTCGCATGGCTCTATGACGGACGAACGACCAATGCGAAACCCCGATGCGGCAGGTGTTGCCCGAGCGGCGACGAAAGTGGCGCAAATCCTGGCCCCCACGCCCCTGTTGCCGGTGGACCATGAAGGCCGCAGCTTCTGGCTGAAGGCCGAATGTCTGCAGCCGGTGGGCGCGTTCAAGATCAGGGGTGCGTGGCACCGGCTGACCGATCTGGCGCCCAATGGCTCTTCGGGCGAATATCCCGGCGGCGTGGTCGCGGTGTCCAGCGGCAACCATGCGCAGGGCGTAGCCTGGGCAGCGCGGCGGCTCGGCATGCCCGCGGTGATCGTGATGCCGCGCGATGCCCCCGCCATCAAGCTGGAGCGGACGCGCGAACTGGGCGCCGAAGTGGTGCTGTACGATCGCATGACCGAGGACCGCGAGGCGATCGGCCGGGCACTTTCAGCAGAGCGCGGTGCCGCTTACGTCCACGCTTTCGCCGATGCGTGGGTGATTGAAGGCCAGGGCAGCGCCGGGATCGAAGTTACCGCACAATTGGGCCGCCAGCCGGGCCGGATCGTGGCCTGTTGCGGCGGCGGCGGGTTGACTGCCGG
>JAZKFK010000068.1:0-1915 GCA_040386475.1 Pseudomonadota bacterium
GGTCCATCTTGGTCGTCCCCACTGGTTTTGGTCTGTCGTGGGGCAGGAACTAGGGGGCGGAAATTAAACCTTGGCGACGGTTGATGGTCCGCCATTTGTGCAGTTTGCTGCCAACTTGTGGCCGGATACGGATGATGGCGTGTCCGGCGCGGGTCCAGATGTGACACGCAGCTATGGCGGGACGGGATCGGCCAGCCAAAGCGGAGCCAGCCGGGTGATTCTCCCATGCAGCTGGCTGTCATCAAACCGTCATCCAACGGCCCCAGCGTCGCCCGGCGGCGGGGGAGGCGGCCGGAGTCGATGGATACCAGGAACCACGACGGAGAGACTTGCGAGTTGCCGGACGAGCCACACGCCGAAGCGCTGTTCCTGGCCGAAGTCGCGGCCACGCTGGGCGAATGGCCCGTGCGCAACCAGGTGGTGCGCCACGCGCTTGACCATGCACGCGACGAACTGCTGCGACTGGCGCAAACCGCCGACTAGCGCACCTCACCGGCAGAGCCTGCGCACCGGCGCCAGCTTTCGCAAGCGGAATGGTGGCGATCTGGTACGCCGTCTAGAACGCGGCAATCCCGGTGATCGCCCGTCCCAGGATCAGCGCATGGATATCGTGCGTGCCTTCGTAAGTGTTGACCGTTTCCAGGTTCAGCAGGTGGCGCATCACCTGGTATTCTTCGGAAATGCCGTTGCCGCCGTGCATGTCCCGCGCCAGCCGCGCCGCGTCGAGCGCCTTGCCCACGTTGTTGCGCTTGACGATGGAGATCATTTCCGGCGCAAACCGGCCTTCGTCCATCAGGCGGCCCACCCGCAGGCTGGCCTGCTGGCCCAGGGTCAGCTCGGTCAGCATGTTGGCCAGCTTCAGCTGGAACAGTTGCGTGGCGGCCAGCGGGCGACCGAACTGCTTGCGATCGAGGCCATACTGGCGCGCGGCGGCCAGACAGAACTCGCCCGCACCCAATGCGCCCCATGAAATGCCATAGCGCGCACGGTTGAGGCAGCCGAACGGCCCCTTGATGCCTTCCACCTCCGGCAGCAGCGCGTCACCCGGCAGTGCCACTTCGTCCATCATGATCATGCCGGTGGTGCTGGCGCGCAAGGACAGCTTGCCACTGATCTTGGGCGCATCCAGCCCCTTCATGCCCTTTTCCAGCACGAACCCGCGCACCTTGCCGCCGTGCGCCTCGCTCTTGGCCCAGACCACGAAGACATCGGCAAACGGTGAATTGGAAATCCACGTCTTGGTGCCGGAAATCTTGAAGCCGTCGCCATCTACCTTGGCCACGGTGCGCATTCCGGCGGGGTCTGATCCGGCATCGGGCTCGGTCAGGCCAAAGCAGCCGATCAGCTGGCCGCTGGCGAGGCCGGGCAGGTACTTCTGCCGCTGTTCCTCTGAGCCGTAGGCATGGATCGGATACATCACCAGGCTGGACTGGACGCTGGCCATTGAACGATAGCCCGAATCCACCCGCTCGATCTCGCGCGCCACCAGCCCGTAAGCCACATAGCTGGCGCCCGAACCGCCATATTCGGGCGGAATGGTCACGCCCAGCATGCCGGCCTCGCCCATTTGCGGAAACAGCTCGCGCGCGTCGGCCTCGTGGGCGAAATCCTCGATCACGCGCGGTTGCAGCACGCTTTGCGCAAAGCCGTTGGCGGCATCGCGGATCATCCGCTCCTCGTCGGTCAACTGGTCATCCAGGTTCAGCGGGTCGGCCCAGTCGAAGGGCACCATGTCGGCCATGCAGAAAGTCTCCTTTGAAACCGCCTTAGCGGCCTCGGGCGTGTGCGCCAATGGGGATCAAAGGTCAGTTGTTGCCGAATTTGGCAGCAAACTCGGCCTTGTCACCGGCCGCCAGCAGCTTCGCCTGCTCGACCCAGCTTTCGCGGCGGATGCGGCCCTGGAAGCGACCCAGCT
>JAZKFK010000069.1:0-8893 GCA_040386475.1 Pseudomonadota bacterium
GATTGACGCCCTGCACACCGATCTTGATGTTTTCGGTCAGGTCATAGAACAGCGAGGCATCGAGTTGCCCGGTGCTCTCGCCGTAAATCGGAGAGAACGGGAAGATCACATCGCGTGGGGTCTGCAGGAAGTCCGACCGCCAGTTATAAGCCGCGCGGGCCGAGATGCCGTACATTTCATAGAACAGCACGGCGTTGACCGTGTGCTTGGAAATGCCCGCCAGCGGCAGACCACCGGCAAACGGACTCTGTTCTGAACCCAGTCGATCGTTGGCGAACGAGCCACCATCGACATACGTATAGGTCATCTGCGTACCCAGCCCGGCCAGCGGACCTGGCAGGAAATCATAGACCTGCTGGTGCGCCAGTTCGAAGCCCGTCAGCCAGCCGCTGTCACTGTTCACCGGGCCATTGACCAACACGTCGGTGGTCACCCCGCCCGGGCTGGTGAAGCTGCGCGAATTGGCGCCGTAATTGACCAGGTTGGACAGTTTCTTGGCAAACAGCGACGCCGTGATCGAGCCGACCTGGCTGAAATAGTATTCATACGACAGGTCATAATTCCACGATTCCACCGGCCGCAGCAGACGATTGCCGGTGTTGATCGCAAACAGCGGACCAGTTTCCAGCGTGCCCGCCTGGCGCAGGTTGGTGGTGTTGTCGAAGATCTGCCCGCCCGTCTGGAAGGCGCTCAGGTCCGGCCGGGAGATGCCGCGCGACGCCGCCGCACGCACCAGCATCCCGTTGCCGAAATCGAGCCGGGCGTTGAGGCTGGGCAGCCAGTGGTGGAAATTGATGTCGGCACTGTCGTCAATGGTCTCGCCAGTGAAGACCGAAGCAAATTCGGCCAGCCGCGCGGTCGACAAGCTGCAATAGCCTGGCGCCACCTGGCCCTCCTGGACATTGGCGCAGGCAGCCTGCAGTTCGACCACTTCCACCTTGCCATTGTTGTTGCCCGCGGCACTCTGGTCGAAAAATTCGCCGGTGGGATAGCCGATCTGGCCGGCTGCCCCCACGGTCGTCTCGACATAGCGCAGGCCCACGTTGCCGCTCAGGGTCACGTCGCCACCAAGGTCGGCTTCGTAATCGGTGCGGACATAGAACGCGAGCGTCTGCTCATCCACGTCGGTGATTTCGCCCGGCGTCCACGGCCCGCCGGGAACAGCATTGCCGCGCGCCGAAATGGGGAACCACGCGTTTGGCGTCAGGGTAAAGTCGGTGATGGCCTTGGCCTGGCTGGTAATAGCCCCGCTCAGGTAATCCTGCACCAGGTTGTCGCCGCCGAAGAAATAGGCCGACCCGTCACCAAACGGCAGCGGGGCGTTGCCGCGCTGGAAGTTGTCGCCAAACGGGCTGTAGATGTTGGACGTTGTGGGGAAGTCCTTCACATAGGCACCGCCGCAGCCAAAGGCCTGGGGGTCGCCGCAGTTCCAGTTGCCGCCGCGCCCGGTCCACGGCGCACCAAGGTTGCCCCAGTTCGAGAAGTTGGCTGAACGGGTAACCCGGTTGCGATCGCTCCAGCGGGTGCCAAAGCGCACGGACCGGAAAAAGCCCTCGTCGCTCAGGTCATACTCGGCATCGCCGCGCAGCGTGTAAAGGTCGCCCTCGTTCTTCACCTGGTTGTCGATCAGGAACCAGTAGAACGTGCGCGCCGGATCGTTGAAATAGCTGGCTGGCGAGCCCGTGGTGCCTGGCTGGAGGAATTCGACCAGCGGGGTGGAGCCGGTGTTGTCGATGCGAATATCGGTATAGGTCTGCATTGCCGAGATGAAGCCATCTTCGGTCCGGTCAGAATTGATGTACTGGCCTTCGAAGTTCACTCGCAGGCGGTCGGTCAGCTCAAGGTCGATGTCGAGCGACACGTCCTCGGTCATCGCCGTGTCCTCGCGCTGGAAGCGCAGCAGTTCGGTGGGGATGCCGTTGCCAGCCTGGGTCAGCGTGCCGGAACCGAACTGGTTGCCGATGAACACTGCGGTGGTTCCTGGTGCGACGATGGGGAACAGGGCGTCGTCGTTGACCAGGGCCAGCACGGCAAATTCATTGAGTGTCGCGTCGGTCTCGGCGCGCAGGTATTCTGCGGTGACCAGGACCCGGCCATCATTGCTTTCGAACTGGCCCACTGCCGAAATGGCATTGCGGTCACGCGTCAGGTCAGTGGTACGCACGCCGGCGCCCTTGGGGACGAACACCGAGTTGGCGGGCGGGAAATTCGACTCGTCAAACTGCACACCGCCGCCAAAACCGCCCGAGCCGACGGGGCGCACGCGAATACATCCGGCATCAAGCGTGTCGGCGCGATAGCACGGATCGGTGATCTGCGAGGCGTCGGTCCGGGTCACCAGTTCCTGCTCGGTATAACCAAGCTGCAGGCCAAAACTGCCCAGGCCCGTTTCCCACGTGCCGGATCCCAGGATCGAGAAGCCGGGCGACCATTCGTTGGCCAGGTCGCCCACGTTGACTTCCGCCGTGCCGGCAATGTGCCAGCCGGGATTGTCGAGCGGCTTGCGGGTCACCAGGTTGACCGTGCCGGAGATGCCGCCATCGATCATGTCGGCGGTGGTGTTCTTGAACACCTCGACGCGGCCGAGCAATTCGGGCGAGACGTCGTTGAAGCTCAATTCACGGCCGCCATTGGCGGAGAAAATGTCGCGGCCATTCAATTCCGAGCGCACGAAGTTGAGGCCACGGATGATCACGCCCGAACCTTCGACGGAGAAGCGATCGGGATCGTTGCGCTGTTCAAAGCGGCTGATGTTGACGCCGGGCACCCGCTGCAGCGCTTCAGCCACCGAGCGATCGGCCAGCGCGCCGATATCGTCGGCGGTGATCACGTCGACGAAGGTATCGGCTTCTTCCTTGATGACCTGGGCATTGCCCAGGGCCGCGCGATAGCCGCTGACGATGATCACGTCTTCGTCATTCAACTCGTCTTCCGCAGCCGGAGCGTCCTGCGCAAAGGCGGCCGTGGATACGGCGGCGCACAAGGCCATGCTGGATACGGTAACAAGCGATCGGACCCGATTCGCGGGCTTGAAAGTCGATGAGCGCATTTGGTTTCTCCCCTCCGATGCGGGACTTATGCTGCCCCGGCACCTGCACTTACTCAAATCCCCAAGATAGGGGGTACGGTCCCTATCTAGCACCATTGTGAGCGTTCACAATCTCCAAATTGAACGTTCACAATTCTTCTGGGCTGGTGTACCATTTTTGCCAAGAGGGACCTTTTGACGGGGTACGGCGCCCTTGCCGACCCTACAAGACAAGCTAGGCTGGTCCCCAGGGAGAGAGAAACGGTGCGCAAGCCAATCGATCATATTGTCATCGTCGGCGGAGGAACCGCAGGATGGATGACCGCCGCGGCCCTGTCACGCCTGCGCAAAGGGCGCCAGCTCGCGATCACGCTGATCGAGAGCGAGGCCATCGGCACTGTCGGCGTGGGCGAGGCGACGATCCCGCCCTTCGTGGATTTCCAGCGCCTGCTGGAAATCGATGAGGCCGAAATGATGGCGGCCGTGCAAGGCTCGTTCAAGCTGGGCATCCAGTTCGTGAACTGGGGCAAGATCGGCGACAGCTATATCCATCCGTTCGGCAATTATGGCTACGAGATTGGCGGCATGTCGTTCCATCACGTGTGGCACCATTCCAAAACGCAGGGCGACAAGCGGCCGATCCAGGTCTTCAACGCCGAAACGATGGCCGCCTACTTCGGCAAGTTTGCCAAGACTGATACGCTGAAGCGCGATGACCTGCCGCCGGTGAACTATGCCTACCACCTCAATGCCACGGCCTATGCCGGCTTCCTGCGCAAATACGCCGAGAAGCGCGGTGTGGTGCGGCTGGAAGGCAAGGTGGCCAATGTTGCGCTGGACGGCGAAAGCGGCTTCGTCAGCGCCATTACCATGGAAGACGGCACGCAGATTGCCGGGCAGCTGTTCGTGGATTGCTCGGGCTTTCGCGGCCTGCTGATCGAACAGGCACTGGAAACCGGGTACGAGGAATGGAGCCAGTGGCTGCCGTGCAACCGCGCCGTGGCCCTGCCCTGCAAGCGCGACGACGGTAGCCCGCCCCCGCCCTTCACCCGCGCCACGGCGCACAAGGCCGGGTGGCAGTGGCAAGTGCCCTTGCAGCACCGCAACGGCAACGGTCACGTTTATTGCGATGCCTTCATGTCAGCGGACGAGGCGACTGACATCCTGTTGAAGAACATGGCAGGCAAGCCTACCGCCGATCCCAACCACCTGCGGTTCGTTGCCGGTCGGCGCAAGAAGTTCTGGAACAAGAACGTCATCGCCGTGGGGCTGGCGGGCGGCTTCATGGAGCCGCTGGAATCAACTTCGATCCACCTGATCAACACGGCGATCAACAAGCTGATCTCACTGATCTCGCTGGATGGGGTGACGCAGGCGCAGGAAGATGCCTTCAACCGCCTGACCACGCGTGAATACACCCGCATCCGCGATTTCCTGATCCTGCACTACAACTCCACCACGCGCGATGATTCCGAGTTCTGGAACTATTGCCGCACCATGAGCGTGCCCGACAGCCTGACCGAGAAGATCGAGCTGTTCCGCAGCAACGGGCAGATCTTCCGCGAGGAGGACGAGCTGTTCACCGAAACCAGCTGGGCGGCGGTGATGATGGGCCAGGGCATTGCCATGCACGGCCACAATGCAATGGCCGAAACGCTGGATCACGACGCCACCCGCCGCGAGCTGGACGAGATCGAGAAATCGGTCCGCTTCCTGGTCCAGACCATGCCCGGCCACGCCGAATTTCTCGCCAAATATTGCCCGGCGCCAATGGCTTGAATTGTATCTGCAGGATGGTGTCAGGCTAACGGCCACTTGCCGCCGATTGGCGAAGCTTGCGCTGGCCTGCCGCCGGTGCGGCAACCTGCTTCTGCTCAGCCACGACATCCCCGATGAGAAGCATGGCCGGACCTGAACCAAGGAAGGACTTTGCCGCCAGCGGTAGCAGATCCAGGCGAGTGACCAGATGCTGCTCGCTTGGCAGGCTGGCGTTCTCGATCATGGCCACGGGCGTATCGGCCGCCATGCCGTGGGCGATCAACTGGCGGGCAACTTCGCCTGCCGCGGCCTTGCCCATGTAGATCGCCAGCGTGGTCTGCGGATCGGCCAGGGCTTGCCAGTCAAGGTCCAGCACTTCGCCCTGGCGTAAATGGGCCGTCACCAGGCACAGCCGCCGGGCCAAGCCACGCATGGTCAGCGAAGTGCCGAGGCTGGCAGCGGCCGCGCTGGCGGCGGTGATACCGGGGCAGATATGCACGTGCACCCCCGCCGCGCGGCACGCCGCCAGTTCTTCGGTCGAGCGGCCGAACACCGATGGATCGCCGCCTTTCAGCCGCACGACACGCTCGCCTGCCAGGGCCGCCTCCACCAGCAGCGCATCGATCGTGCGCTGGTCCTTTGAATGCCGCCCGGACCGCTTGCCAACCGAAACCAGCCGCACGCCGGCAGGCACCAGAGCCAGCACCTGCGGGCCGACCAGCGCATCATGGAACACCACGCTGGCCGCACAAATCAGCTTTTCGGCCTTTCGGGTCAGCAAGTCAGGGTCGCCGGGGCCTGCGCCCACCAGCCACACTTCACCCGCAGCGATTAGGGGAGCAGTCATTCGGCAGCCTCCTGCATGGTCTGGCGTTCTTCGGCGATCAGCCGCGCGATGAGCGGGCGGCAAGATCCGCAATTGGTGCCCGCGCAGGTCGACTGCCCTACATCGGCAACTGTCTCTGCGCCCGCGCAGATTGCCGCGCGGACGGCCACTTCGCCCACATCGTGGCATACGCAAACCAGCGGGCCGACATCGGCTTGCGGCTGTGCCGGTCGACCGGCGAGCAACTCTCCCAGGCCTGCTTCCCCAGCAGTAAACTGGCGCACCAGCCAATCGCGGGAAGGCAGCGTGCCGGTGCGGGTGATATAGGCCAACGCCAGCAAGGTGCCGTCCGGTCCGGAGACAGCCAGCCGCTGCATGCCGCGCGAAGGATCGCTCACCTCGCTCATCGCGCCGTTTGGCAGCAAGGCCGCTAGATCGGCCACGCCCATGCCTTCCAGCTCGGTCAGCCAGCCGCCGGGAATGCGGCTGCGCACCCAGTAAGCGGCTGCGGGCGCGACTGCATCGCGTGACAGCACGAAAGCGCGCCACTCGCTGGCCACCGGGTTCAGCGTGGCGGCGACGTTCTTGAAACCCGGCTGGCCGGAATGCGGATCGGTCGCTGGCGGCATCAGCGCTCCGGTGCGGCCAGCGCCTGCCATCGCATCGGTCCAGTGCATCGGCACGAAGGCCTGGCCGGGCGCCTGCCCTTCGCTCACCGCCACGCGGAACAGCGCATCACCGCTGGCGGTGGCCACGCGCGCCAGCCCACCGTTGGTGAGGCCCAGCCTTTCGGCATCTGCGGCAGCCACTTCCACCAGCGGTTCGCGCCGATGGGCCGAGAGCCGGGGGCTGAGGCCGGTGCGGGTCATCGTGTGCCACTGGTCACGATAGCGTCCGGTGTTGAGCTGGATTGCGCCCGCCGCGGCAGGCACGGGCGGGGTCACCGCCACCAGCCTCGCTTTGCCCAATGGCGTGGGGAAGCGGCTGCGCAAGGGCCGCTCGCCGCCCCAGCGGAACGGTTCCAGTGTTTCGTATGCGGCATCGGACAAGGAGGCATGCGCGGTCAGGTCCAGCACCTTGCCATGCTCTGCTGCCAGCCCGGTCATCGCGGCATATTCGCGGAAAACAGCGGACGGGCTGGCAAAGGCGAATGCAGCCTCATGACCCAGCAGCGCCGCCACATCGGCCATGATCCGCCAATCGGCACGCGCTTCACCCGGTGGGGCAAGGAACGGCCGCTGGCGGCTGATCACGCGTTCGGAATTGGTTACCGTGCCGTCCTTTTCGCCCCAGCCCAGCGCGGGCAGACGCACATGGGCGAACTTGGCGGTGTCGGTATCGGCGATCATGTCGGACACCACCACATTGGGGCAGCGGGCCAGCGCCTCGCGCACGAACCTGGCATCGGGCATCGATACAGCGGGATTGGTGGCCATCACCCACAGGAACTTGATGCGCCCGTCATGCACGGCGCGGAACATGTCGACCGCCTTCAGGCCCGGGCCGTGGCACAGGTTGGGCGCCTGCCAGAACTGGCGCACGGCGGCACGCTCGTCATCGGCAAAGCCCAGGTGGCAGGCGAGCATATTGGCCAGCCCGCCCACTTCGCGCCCCCCCATGGCATTGGGCTGTCCGGTGATGGAGAAGGGCCCCGCACCAGCCAGGCCAATGCGGCCGGTGGCGAGGTGCAGGTTGATGATCGCGTTACCCTTGTCGGTGCCGCAGACCGACTGGTTGGCGCCCTGGCTGAAAAGCGTGACCATGCGTGGGTGGGCGGCGACGAGATCGGCCAACGCGGCGAAGGTTGCAGGATCGATGCCGTGAGCGGCGGGATCGAGCCCGTCGATGAACCCTTCAGGCACCTCGCAATGGGCGGCGAGGTATGCCGCATCCACCACCCCGCGCGATTCCATCTCGGCCAGCAGGGCGTTGAACAGCGCCACGTCGCCATCGGGCGCAACCGCCACGTGCAGGTCAGCCCGCTCGGCGGTTTCGGTGCGGCGCGGGTCGATCACCACCAGTTTGCAGCCGGTCCGCTCACGCGCGGCTTCGATCCGCTGCCAGATTACCGGATGGCACCAGGCGGTGTTGCTGCCGACCAGCAGGATCAGCGCGGCCTCGTCTAGGTCGTCATAAGTGCACGGCACCAGGTCTTCGCCGAACGCCCGGTTGTGCGCCGCCACTGCGCTGGCCATGCACAGGCGGCTGTTGGTATCGATGTTGCCGCTGCCGATGAAGCCTTTCATCAGCTTGTTGGCCACATAATAATCTTCGGTCAGCAACTGGCCGGAGACGTAGAAGGCCACGCTGTCTGGACCGTGTTGCGCCACCGTATCGGCCAGCCGCGCGGCCACATCATCCAGCGCCATGTCCCAGGTGACGCGGGTCTCGCCGATCATCGGGTGCAGCAGGCGGCCTTCCAGCCCGGTGGTCTCGCCCAGGTGCGTGCCCTTGGAACACAGCTTGCCGCCATTGGCCGGATGCGCCGCGTCGCCCGCGATGGCCACCTCGCGCCCGCCCTGCGGCGTCGCCGCGATCCCGCAGCCGACCCCGCAATAGGGGCAGGTGGTGCGGACCGGCTTCACGCCGCAGCCGTCCCCACCACCGCTTCGCGCAGCAGGAACAATCGCCCGCCATCCACCTTCAGCGGGATAGTGGGGGTGCAGCCCTTGTCATCGCCCTGCGCCTCGCCAGTCCGCAGGCTGATGCGCCAGTTGTGCAACGGGCACGAAACGGTGTCGCCATGCACGATCCCCTGGCTGAGCGGTCCCTGCTTGTGCGGGCACTTGTTGACCAGCGCGTAGAACTCGTTGCGCATGGTGTGGAAAATGGCGATTTCCTCGCCGCCAACCACAGGCAGTGTGCGCGCGGTGCCCGGTTCGATCTGCGTCGTCGGGCCGATATCGAGCCATTTGCCGATCATTGTGCGTCCTCCAGTTGCAGCGGGCGGAATTCGGCCAGGTGGCTGTGCAAGTCCTTGCGATCGCCAGCAGCGCGCGCGGCCCAGGGGTCGTCCTGCGAAAAGCTCTGCGAATGGTGGAACTTGCGGGCCAGCTTTTTGACGGCCTCAGGATCGTCGAGCAGCTTGCTCTTGACCCACTTCAGTCCCTTGCGCTCCACCCACGGGGCGGTGCGTTCAAGGTAATGCGCGTCCTCGCGGTACAGCTGGATGAAGGCGGCGCACATCTCCATCGCCTCTTCCTCGGTGGCCACCTTGGTGAGCAGGTCGGTGCCACGCAGGTGAATGCCGCCATTGCCGCCGATGTGCAGTTCGTAGCCGC
>JAZKFK010000070.1:0-7647 GCA_040386475.1 Pseudomonadota bacterium
GGGCCGACCTGGTGATCCTGTGCGTGCCGGTGGGCGCCATGCGCGAAGCCGCCGCGCTGATCGCGCCTGACCTGTCGCCCGATTGCGTGATCAGCGATGTCGGCAGTTCCAAGCGGACCATCACCGATACCCTGATGGACGCGCTGCCCGGGTTCGAGGTGATCCCCGCGCACCCGGTAGCCGGTACCGAGCATTCCGGGCCGGATGCGGGCTTTTCCGCGCTGTTCCACCAGCGCTGGTGCATCATCACACCGCCCCCGGGCGCGGCGCGCGACAAGGTGGCCCAGTTGGTCGACTTGTGGGAAAGCCTTGGCGCCATGGTCGAGACGATGGACGCCGACCATCATGACCGGGTGCTGGCGGTGACCAGCCACATCCCCCACCTGATCGCCTATACCATCGTCGGCACGGCCAGTGACCTGGAGCAGGTGACCCGCAGCGAGGTGATCAAGTATTCCGCCGGGGGCTTCCGCGATTTCACCCGCATCGCCGCCAGTGACCCGACCATGTGGCGCGACGTGTTCCTGAACAACAAGGACGCGGTGCTGGAAATGCTCGATACGTTCCTCACCGATCTGGCGCTGATGCGCGAGGCGATCCGCGCGGGCGACGGGCAGATGATGCACGATACCTTCAGCCGCACCCGCGCCATCCGCCGCTCAATCGTGGCGCTGGGCCAGGATGACGCGCGCGCCGATTTCGGCCGCAAGGATCACGGCTGACCGCGCAGGGCGGTCGAACGCTCAGTAAGCGGCGACCGATTCTTCCTTCCGCGCAAAGTCACGCGCGGCCAGGAAGCGTTCGGCATCCAGCGCGGCCATGCAGCCGGTGCCAGCCGCCGTTACCGCCTGGCGATAGGTGTGGTCCATCACGTCCCCGCAGGCGAACACGCCGGGGATGGCGGTCTTGGGCGTGCCGGGTTCAACCACCAGGTAGCCGCTCTCGTCCGTTGCCAGCTTGCCCTTGAACAGCTCGGTCGCGGGCGCGTGGCCGATGGCGACGAACGCGCCATCGGTTTCCAGCAGCGAGACTTCGCCGGTTACCGTATCGCGCAGTTCCACGTGGCCCAGCGGGCCGGTGTCGCGCGGAAGGAAGCGCAGCACTTCCTTGTTCCACAGCACGTTGATCCGCTCGTTGGCGAACAGGCGGTCCTGCAGGATCTTCTCGGCCCGGAAACTGTCGCGGCGATGGATTACCGTCACCTGCGGCGAATGGTTGGTGAGGTACAGCGCCTCCTCCACCGCGGTATTGCCCCCGCCGATCACCGCCACCTTCTTGCCACGATAGAAGAACCCGTCGCACGTGGCGCAGGCGGATACGCCCTTGCCGCCCAGTTCCATCTCGCCCGGAACGCCCAGCCATTTGGCCTGCGCGCCGGTGGCGATCACCAGCACGTCGCCCACGTATTCGTCGCCCGAATCGCCCTTGGCGGTGAACGGCGAGCCATTGGCGAGGTCAATGTCGAGGATCGTGTCCCACATCATCCGCGTGCCCACGTGTTCGGCCTGCTTGGTCATCTGCTCCATCAGCCACGGACCCTGGATAACATCGGCAAAACCGGGATAATTCTCCACGTCGGTGGTGATGGTCAGTTGGCCGCCCGGCTGCAGACCCTGCACCACGATCGGCTGCATGCCTGCACGCGCGCCATAGATGGCGGCGGAGAGGCCCGCCGGGCCGGAACCGATGATCAGCATGCGGGTGGTGTGAGTGGTCATGGAATCGCTCGTCTGGTGGGAACTTCGGCCAACGACCTAAGCCGCGCGGGCAGCCAATTCAACACCGCCCCCTGTGGACAGCGGCCTCGCTTTACTTGGGGCCACGATGGCTTAGGTTTGCCCGCATAAGACAAGCTTGGGAGAGCGGCGATGAAGGGTTGGGAACCGGGGCTGTGGAAACTGGGGCTGCTGGCAGGGCTGCTGGCGGCCACTCCGCTGGCAGCACAGACGACCGAGGACGAGGTAGGCCGCCCGCCAGCCCTGCCAGCCGATTGGCGCGTGCCGCAGACGCCGTGGGGCGATCCCGACATGCGCGGCACCTATCCGCTGGAAAGCATGGGTTCCACCCCCATGCAGCGCCCGGCGCGCTTCGGCACCCGCAAGCTGCTGAGCGAGGCGGAATACGCGGAAGCCTTCGGATCCGCGCAGGAACTGGCCGGCCTGGCCGAGGTGGAGAACGAAGCGGGCGTTCTAGGCAGCGGCAACTGGTTTGAACGCGGCGAACCGCTGCGCCAGACCTCGCTGATCGTCGAGCCTGCCGAAGGCCGCGTGCCGCCGCTGACCCCGGCGGGAGAAGCCTTGCGCGCGGCCATGCGCGACAGCTGGAATACGCAGGTGTTCGAAGGCCCGCAGGATTTCAACAGCCTCGACCGCTGCCTGTCGCGCGGGCTGCCAGCCAGCATGATCCCGTTCCCCTACAACAACGGCCTGCGCGTGTTCCAGGCGCCGGGGCTGGTAGTGCTGAACATGGAGATGATCCACGAGACGCGAGTGATCCACCTGGGTGACGCGCCACCCCCGCCTGATGCCTTGCGCACCTACCTTGGCCACTCGCGCGGGCGTTGGGAGCGCAACACGCTGGTGGTCGAGACAACGCACTTCAACGGTGACAGCCCGATGGTAATCGTCGGCCCCACCAACCGGCCGATCCCCACCAGCGACCAGCTGCGGGTGGTGGAACACTTCACCATCACCGGCCCGGGCCAGGTTTATTACGAGGCGTGGGTCGAGGATCCGGTGGTGCTGACGCAAGGCATCAAGCTGGCCTTCCCGTGGACCCGCGATGATACCTACCAGCCGTACGAATATGCCTGCCACGAAGGCAACACGATCCTGCCCGCCTATATCCGCGCCACCAGCCCGCGCTATGCCGATTGGCGCGTGGCGAATGGTGGCACACGCGATCCGGCGCCGGTCGTGCGGCAAGGGAATTAGCCGGGACAACCGATCCTAACGTCCGTTAGCGTTTTGCACTTGTCAAATCGGGCGGCTCTGGCAAGCACCGCGCAGGAAGCCCCAGTGCTTCGGGAGAGGGACGAGGATGACCGATCAAGCCACAGGACCACGCGTGAACCGGCGCGATTTTATCGGCGCTTCCGCGCTTGGCGGCGCGGCGCTGGTCGGCGGCCTGGCGGCGGCAGCCCCGGTGCTGGCGCAGAGCCCTGCGGCAACCGATGCGCCACAAGTCGATTTCCCCGCCGATCCACGCGCCTTTGGCGGCAGCGGCACCAACCGCACCGAGATGGACCTGTTCGATTGCGAGGTGGAAGGTGACTGGCCGCGCGATCTGGATGGCGCGTTCTACCGCGTGGGGCCAGATCCGCAGTACCCCAAGCCCGCGCAATATGCGGGCGACATCCCGTTCGATGGCGAAGGCCACGTGTCGATGTTCCGCATCAAGGATGGCCACGTCGACTATCGCACGCGCTATGCCAAGAATGCCCGCTACGTCGCCCAGCGCGATGCCCGCCGTTCGCTGTTCGGCATGTATCGCAACCCTTCGACCGACGATGCCAGCGTTGCCGGATTGAATCGGGGCACCGCCAATACCCAGCTGTTCATCCATCATGGCAAGCTGCTGGCGTTCAAGGAAGACAGCCTGCCTGTGGCCATGGACCCGCTGACGCTGGAAACCACCGATCCGGAATATTCGTTCAAGGGCGGCTTCAACAGCCAGACACACACTGCGCATCCCAAGATCGACCCGGCCACCGGCGGCCTGATCGGCTATGGCTATGAAGCCACCGGGTTCCTGTCGAAAGACATCGCGCTGTACGAGACCAATGCAGCGGGCAACGTCACCTGGCAGGCCATGGTGCAGGCGCCCTATGCCGGGATGATGCACGATTTCTGCGTCACGCAGGATTACATCGTGCTCTATCTGACCAACATGGCCGCCGATGCCGAGCAGATCGCGGCGGGCGGGGTGCACTTCCGGTATGACAGCACCAAGCCGTGCTACCTTGGCGTGATGCGGCGCGGCGGCGATGGCAGCGACCTGAAATGGCTTACCGGCCCCAACCTTTTCTGCACCCACGTGATGGGCGGCTGGAACGATGGGACGAAGATCACCGTCGATTGGGATGGCGGCGAAGGCAACCAGTTCCCCTTCTTCCCGTCGCTGCATGAGCCGTGGGATCCGGTGAAGGGCACCGGCTATATCCGCCGCTTCACCGTGGATATTGCGCGCGACAGCAGCTTCGCATCCGAAACGCTGTTCCCAGAAATTCAGGGCGTGCTCAGCCGGCAGGATGACCGGTTCCACACCCTGCCCTACCGCTTCGGCTTCCTGCAGGTGACCGGCCCGAATGGCGGCTGGGCCATCATCGACCATGCCACGCAGACCACCAAGATCGCCTCGGTGCCGGGCGTCAGCCTGTCGGAAATGTGCTTCGTCCCGCGCCATGTCGGCGCAGCCGAGGGCGATGGCTACCTGATCGGCCTTGGCTCGGTAATGGCAGAAGGCGGACGCAGTGACCTGATCCTGTTCGATCTGGCCGATATCGAAGCCGGGCCGCGCGCACGGGTGAAGATGCCCTATCGCTGCGTGGGCCAGGTCCACGGCTTCTGGGCCGATGCCGCCGCGATCGGGGCGGCATGACGAACGAGCGGGGTTGGTGATGCACAAGTGGCAGGCCGCGCTGGCGGCGTTCCTGGCGGTCAGCGCGCTGTCCGGCGTGGCAGCGCAGAACAGCGAAACCGTCGAACCCGGCCAGTGGCTCAGCACGGGGCGCACATGGGACGAGCAGCGCTTCAGTCCCATGGACCAGATCAATGTGGATACTGTCAGCCAGCTGGGCCTTGCCTGGTATGCCGACCTCGCCACCGATCGCGGGCAGGAGGCGACCCCGCTGGTGGTCGGCCGCACACTCTACAATACCGAGCCATGGAACGTGACCACGGCTTACGATGCGGTCACCGGGCGGCAATTGTGGCGGTTTGATCCGCAAGTGCCCTTGCGTTTCGGGCGGCTGGCCTGCTGTGATATCGTCACGCGCGGGCTGGCGGCGTGGCAGGACAAGGTCATCATCGGCACGCTGGACGGGCGGCTGATCGCGCTGGCCAAGGACACCGGGGCGCAGGTGTGGTCCACCCTCACCGTGGATAACAGCCGCGGCTATACCATCACCGGCGCGCCGCGCGTCTATGTGACGGCGCAAGGCCGGGCGCTGGTGCTGATCGGCAATGGCGGCGCCGAGATCGGCGTGCGCGGCTATATTTCCGCCTATGACGCCGAGACGGGCGAACTGGCCTGGCGCTGGCATACCGTGCCGGGCAACCCGGCTGACGGGTTCGAGAACGCCGCGATGGAACGCGCGGCCGCCACCTGGACCGGACAGTGGTGGCAAGCAGGCGGCGGCGGGACGGTGTGGGATTCACTGGCTTTCGATCCGGCGCTCAACCTCATCTATGTCGGCACCGGCAACGGCAGTCCGTGGAGCCAGCGGTTCCGCAGCCCGGACGGGGGCGACAACCTGTACCTTGCGTCCATCGTGGCGCTGGATGCCACCACCGGCGAATACCGCTGGCATTACCAGACCACGCCAGGCGAAGTGTGGGACTATACCGCCACGCAGAACATGATCCTGGCCGACCTGCAGATCGGCGGTCGCACCCGCCAAGTGATCATGCAGGCACCCAAGAACGGCTTCTTCTACGTGCTCGATCGCGTGACGGGCGAATTGATCAGCGCCGATGCCATGGTGCCGATCACTTGGGCCACCGGGATCGACATGGCCACCGGCCGTCCGATCGAAAACCCGGCGGCGCGCTATTCCACCACCCCGGTGATGGTCAGTCCCGCAGCGGGCGGGGCACACAACTGGAACCCGATGGCCTACAGCCCGCGCACCGGGCTGGTTTATGTGCCGGTGACCGAGACCTACATGGCCTATGCGGCGGCCGAAACCTATGATCCCGCGCGCGGCGGCACCGGTATGGCTTTCGCCGGGCAGGATGACGAACGCCGCCGGATTGCCGAATATGCCGATGCCAATTCCAAGGGCTGGCTGAGCGCGTGGGACCCGGTGACGCAGACTGAACGGTGGCGCGTGCCGTATGCCCAGAAGGGCAGCGGTGGCGTGTTGGTAACCGGCGGCAACCTGGTGTTCCAGGGCACCATCGGCACCACCTTTGCCGCCTATCGTGCCGATACCGGCGAGAAGGTGTGGGAGCTGCCGGTGCAGAACGTGCCGATTGCCGCGCCGATCACCTACATGGTCGATGGCGTGCAATATATCGCCATCAATGCCGGCTGGGGCGGGGGCCTCGCGCATGTGGAGCGGGCCAATTTCGACAGCCTGTTCCTGGGTCGCCCGCGCCTGCTGGTGTTCCGCCTTGGCGGCACCGCGCAACTGCCGCCAATGCCGGCGACCAGCGTTGTCGTGCCTGAACTGTCGCCGCCCCCCGCGCTCACCGGCACACCCGCGCAAGTGGCTGCGGGCGAGGCGCTCTACGGCGCCAATTGCGCGCTGTGCCACGGCAATGCCGCGCGCGGCGGGATCAAGGACCTGCGCCATATGACGCCCGCAACGCATGCCAGCTTCGCTGACATCGTGCTGGGCGGAAGCCGCGCGGCCAACGGCATGGCCAGCTTTGCCGACGTGCTTTCGGCCGAGCAGGTCGAAGCCGTGCACCATTACCTGATCGCCCGGGCCAATGCGGACTGGGGCGGCTGAACTGATTTGAGGGAGAGGATCACATGACATTCTGGAAATCTGGCTGGAAATCTGGCTGGAAAACCGGCCTGCTGGCGCTCGGCGCCGCAACCATGGCCGCCTCGGCGCCTGCTTCCGCACAGGATGCCGCGCCCACCTACGGCGCGCAATATGCCGCCGACCGCGCCGAGATCGAGGACCTGATGGCGCGCTACATGTTCGCCATCGATTACTTTGACTGGGATGCCTATGTCGCCACATTCGCTCCCGATGGCGAACTGACCTTCGCCCGCGGCACCACGACGGGACGCGAAGCCATTCGCACGGCAGTGATGGATTTCAGCCAGGGCATTGGCCGCTTTTACCACACGGCAGATGGGGCCCCGGCCAAGCTGCGCCACGTGCTGCTCAATTCGGCCATCCGCATCGAGGGTGATCGGGCATGGGCCACCACCTTGTGGGTGGAAATGGCCAACCACGGCCCCAACGATGAAATGAAGATGGGCACTTACGGCATCTACGAGGACGAGTTTTCGCGGATCGACGGCCCCTGGCTGATCCAGCGCCGCAACGTGCTCAACGAATTTCTTCCAGGCCGCAATTCGGGGCCGGCCAACCCGGTTAGCGTGATGGATGCCGCCGCAGCCGCGCATCGCGCGCAGGCGGGCGGCTAACTCAGGCCGCCTGCAGCAACTGCTCGCGTTCGCGGGCCACAACGGTCCAGCGGGCCTTGCGGCTTTTGGCTTCGCGCAACTGGCGCTCCAGTTCGCGCGCGCGCTGGCCCAGTTGGTCATCGCCGAAATAGCCTGCCGACCCGGCCAGCTTGTGTAGCTGGCCGGCCAGGTCGTCATAATCACTGTCGGCGCAATCTGGCGCCAGGTCGGTCAACGCACGCAGCAACTGCGTCTTGCGGTCGCGATAGCGGCGGGTGAGCGTAGCGGACAGCTTGGGCGGCGCGGGGAACGCCAGCGCCTCGGGGCCACCGGCTGCCC